>NZ_JBSVXS010000003.1:0-139635 GCF_054070155.1 Pseudomonas sp. SDT291_1_S447 | reverse complement strand
GATTTTTCAGCGCCTGTACCGACGCCATCGCGAGCAGGCTCACTCCTACATTGGATCGTGTGAACTCAGGCAGCAGGCTGGTCGAGCTCCAGACCCACACCCAGTCGCCGCCCCATGCACGGCCAGCGTTTCCACGCGGCGCCGGTGTCCGGGCTGCTGAGTTTTTCGCGGTAGACCTCTACCGATTCCAGGGCAAAACTCTCATCGTTGAGCATCTCGTCAATGGCGTGATGCACCGCTTCGTCCAGTTGGTTGGCAAATTCCTCACCGATCAATTGGTGAGCAATCAAGTTGGCGACCGTCATGTCCAAGGGGATCAGTGGCTGGCCGAAATGCTTGATGTACAGGTCGTTGACCTCTTCGACAAAACGGTGCGCCAGATAGGCTTCATCAAGCAGGCTGTCCAGGCCAACGTGCCCGGCCATGATGGCCGGCGGCTGGAGGAAATACTGCTCGGCGATTTTCAGCACCGGTTTGATCTGCGATTCGATTCCCGCTTCCCTGGCAACTTCATTGGCTGCATCCAGCAGGTCTGGCACTTCATCAATGTAGGCGGCGACAAAACGCGTCAGCACACCATTGGCGTCGGCTTCCGGCAATTGGATCGCCGGGTGTAAATGAGGCAGCTTGCTTTCCAGCTGACGGGTCAGCAGGCCGGTTTCTTTTTCGTGTTGTTGGGCTTTTTGGATCTGCTCGCGCAATGCGGCGGTGTTCATGAAAACTCCAGGAAACAAGGCAATGAAATAGGGAAGACATAACTTAGCTGGCTTACGAAAAATGCTAAGACGCATTTGTCATAATTATTTCATCCTTGATGCACCTGCGTTATATCGGTTTGCCACCACTCGTCTGCATCCTTCTCCATTCGTGCCCTTGAACGCAAGTCCCGGCTGTTTCAGTTGATTTACGTCCTCACATTGCAATTCTCAGTCGCTGTCTATACTCGCCAGTGAATGGAGTTAGCTGATGACGCCCGACTGCACCCGCAGCAAGGCCCGGCGATTCAAGTTCGTAGTCTGATGCAGCCGCTCCCTTGCCGCAGGCGAAAGCCGGCGGGATAACAAGAACGATAAGGGGAACCCGCAATGATGCGACATCCACACGTCTGGATGGGCCTCCTGTTGTGGTCGATTTTCAGTCCTGCGCACGCCGCCTGGACTGTGAATATGGCGCCTGGAGCGACTGAAATCAGTCACGCAGTATTCGACCTGCACATGACCATTTTCTGGATCTGTGTGGTGATCGGGATCATCGTCTTCGGCGCCATGTTCTGGTCGATGATGGTGCACCGCCGTTCTACCGGGCAGGTCGCCGCAAAATTCCACGAAAGCACCGGCGTCGAAATCATGTGGACCGTCGTGCCGCTGCTGATTCTGGTGGCCATGGCCGTACCGGCGACTGCCACCCTGATCAAGATGTACGACACCAGTGAGCCGGACATCGATATCCAGGTCACCGGTTATCAGTGGAAGTGGCACTACAAATACCTGGGCCAGGACGTCGAGTTCTTCAGCAACCTGGCCACCCCCGCCGAACAGATCCACAACAAGGAAGCCAAGGGCGAGCACTACTTGCTTGAGGTCGACAAGCCATTGGTGCTGCCGACCGGGGCCAAGGTGCGCTTCCTCGTGACCTCCGCCGACGTTATCCACTCGTGGTGGGTGCCGGCCTTCGCGGTGAAACGCGATGCGATCCCGGGGTTCGTCAATGAAGCCTGGACGCGTGTCGACAAGCCCGGGCTTTACCGTGGCCAGTGCGCCGAACTTTGCGGCAAGGATCACGGCTTTATGCCGATCGTGGTCGAGGTCAAGGACAAGGCCGATTACGACAAGTGGCTCGCCGAGCGCAAGGCTGAGGCCGCGCAGCTTAAAGAGCTGACCAGCAAGGATTGGACCCTCGACGAACTCAAGGAGCGCGGCGACAAGATTTATCACACCACCTGCGTTGCCTGTCACCAGGCCGAAGGCCAGGGCCTGCCGCCGATGTTCCCGGCGCTCAAGGGCTCGAAAATTGCCACCGGCCCGATCAAGGATCACTTGAGCATTGTCTTCCACGGCAAACCCGGCACCGCCATGGCGGCGTTCGGCAAACAGCTGTCGGAAGTCGATATCGCAGCGGTCGTGACCTACGAACGTAACGCCTGGGGCAACAACAAGGGCGACATGGTCACGCCAAAAGAAGTGCTGGAGCTGAAACAGGCGGAAAGCAAATGAGCCGGTCTATCGCGTACCTCGTGAACCGGCCGGGGCACCACGCCCCGGCCCGCCCCGCCCACTCACGCAAAGGAGACCGGCCATGAGCGCTGTCATCGATGACCACGGTCATGCCGACCACGCCCACGGCCCCGCCAAAGGCCTGATGCGCTGGGTACTGACCACCAACCACAAAGACATCGGCACGCTGTACCTGTGGTTTGCGTTCCTGATGTTCCTGCTTGGCGGCTCGTTCGCCATGGTGATCCGTGCCGAGCTGTTCCAGCCCGGTTTGCAGATCGTCGAGCCGGCCTTCTTCAACCAGATGACCACCATGCATGGTCTGGTGATGGTTTTCGGTGCGGTGATGCCGGCGTTCGTCGGCCTCGCCAACTGGATGATCCCGCTGATGGTCGGCGCGCCAGACATGGCCCTGCCACGGATGAACAACTTCAGCTTCTGGCTGCTGCCGGCGGCGTTTCTGCTGCTGGTCTCGACCCTGTTCAGCCCCGGTGGCGGGCCGAATTTCGGCTGGACCTTTTACGCACCACTGTCGACCACTTACGCGCCGGAAAGCGTGACCTTCTTCATCTTTGCCATCCACCTGATGGGGATCAGTTCGATCATGGGCGCGATCAACGTGATCGCGACCATTCTCAACCTGCGCGCCCCCGGCATGACCCTGATGAAAATGCCGCTGTTCGTCTGGACCTGGCTGATCACCGCATTCCTGCTGATCGCGGTGATGCCGGTGCTGGCCGGGTGCGTGACGATGATGCTGATGGACATCCACTTCGGCACCAGTTTCTTCAGCGCTGCCGGTGGCGGTGACCCGGTGCTGTTCCAGCATGTGTTCTGGTTCTTCGGGCACCCTGAGGTGTACATCATGATCCTGCCGGCGTTCGGCGCGGTCAGCCAGATCATCCCGACCTTCGCGCGCAAACCGCTGTTCGGCTACACCTCGATGGTCTACGCCACGGCGAGCATCGCGTTCCTGTCGTTCATCGTCTGGGCGCACCACATGTTCGTGGTCGGCATTCCGTTGGTGGGCGAGCTGTTCTTCATGTACGCGACCATGCTCATCGCCGTGCCGACCGGTGTGAAGGTGTTCAACTGGGCCAGCACCATGTGGCAAGGCTCGATGACCTTCGAGACGCCGATGCTGTTCGCGGTGGCATTCGTGATCCTGTTTTCCATCGGCGGTTTCTCCGGGCTGATGCTGGCCATCGCCCCGGCGGACTTCCAGTACCAGGACACCTACTTTGTGGTCGCGCACTTCCACTATGTGCTGGTGCCGGGGGCGATCTTCGGGATCTTCGCCTCGGCCTATTACTGGTTGCCGAAATGGACCGGGCACATGTACGACGAAACCCTCGGCAAGCTGCATTTCTGGCTGTCGTTCGTCGGCATGAACCTGACCTTCTTCCCGATGCACTTCGTGGGCCTGGCGGGGATGCCGCGACGGATCCCGGACTACAACCTGCAGTTCGCCGACTTCAACATGGTTTCGTCGATCGGCGCGTTCATGTTCGGTGCCACGCAGATCTTCTTCCTGTTTATCGTGATCAAGACCATTCGGGGTGGCGAACCTGCACCGGCCAAGCCTTGGGATGGTGCGGAAGGTCTGGAGTGGAGCGTGCCGTCACCGGCGCCGTATCACACCTTCACCACACCGCCGGAAGTGAAATGACTGTGGGAGCGAGCTTGCTCGCGAAGAACGATAACTCGGTTTCACTGAGAAACCGCAGCGCCTGCTTCGCGAGCAAGCTCGCTCCCACAGAGATTCATGTGGAGGCTGAAAATCATGGCTGACTCGATCTCGATGAAAAAACTCGTCACCCGCCTGCTCGGGGTGGTGGTGGCGATGTTCGTCTTCGGTTTTGCCCTGGTGCCGATCTACGACGTGATGTGCAAGGCCTTCGGCATCAACGGCAAGACTGCCGGGCAGTACCAGGGTGAGCAGGTCGTCGACACCTCACGCCAGGTGCGCGTGCAATTCCTGTCGACCAACACCGCCGATATGCCATGGGACTTCTACCCCAAGCATGACGAGCTGACCGCCAACCCCGGCGCGGTCAACGAGATGATTTTCATCGCGCGCAACCCCACCGACAAGCCGATGAGTGCGCAAGCCGTGCCGAGTATCGCGCCGAGCAACGCGGCAGCGTATTTCCACAAGACCGAATGCTTTTGTTTTACCCAGCAGGTGCTGCAGCCCGGTCAGCAGATCGAGATGCCGGTGCGCTTCATTGTTGACCGCGACATGCCCAAGGATGTGAAGCACCTGACGCTGTCCTACACGCTGTTCGATATCACCGCCCGACATCCGCCGGTGGCTGCAAACACTGGCGGTTGAGCGTGCCCGATAAGGAGAACAATAAATGGCAACTCATGAGCATTATTTCGTTCCGGCCCAAAGCAAATGGCCGATCATTGCCACGGTCGGGATGCTCGTCACCGTGTACGGCCTGGCCACCTGGTTCAACGATCTGAAGGCCGCGCGCCCGGAATCCCACGGCCCGCTGATCTTTTTCATCGGTGGCCTGCTGGTGGCGTACATGCTGTTCGGCTGGTTCGGCACGGTGATCAAGGAAAGCCGCGCGGGACTCTACAGCGCGCAGCTGGATCGCTCGTTCCGCTGGGGCATGAGTTGGTTCATCTTCTCCGAGGTGATGTTCTTCATCGCCTTCTTCGGCGCGCTGTTTTACGTGCGACACATCTCTGGGCCGGCGCTCGGTGGTGAAGGCACCAAAGGCATCGCCCACATGCTCTGGCCGAACTTCCAGTTCACCTGGCCGCTGCTGCACACGCCGGATCCGAAACTGTTCCCGCCGCCTAAGGACATCATCAGCCCGTGGGGCCTGCCGCTGATCAACACGATTCTGCTGGTCAGCTCCAGCGTGACCATCACCATCGCCCACCATGCACTGAAGAAGGGCCATCGCGGCGCACTGAAAATCTGGCTGGCGATCACCGTGCTACTCGGTTGCGCGTTTCTTGGCTTCCAGGCTGAGGAATACATTCACGCCTATCACGAACTGGGCCTGACCCTCGGTTCGGGCATTTATGGCGCGACGTTCTTCATGCTCACCGGGTTCCACGGCGCCCACGTGACCATCGGCACGATCATTCTGTTCGTGATGCTGATGCGCATCATGAAGGGCCATTTCGACAACGAGCACCAGTTCGGTTTCGAAGCGGCGAGCTGGTATTGGCACTTCGTCGACGTGGTGTGGATCGGCCTGTTTATCTTCGTTTATGTGCTCTAACAACAGCCGCAAGCGGCAAGCGGCAAGCCTCAAGCTCAAAGTGGTAAAGCTTCTAACTTGTAGCTTGTAGCTCACCGCTTGCAGCTACCACGTAACGTGGGACACCAGTTGGCCGCTGTAAAAGCCCCAGGCGATCAAGCCGACGGTAGCAGCGGCCAATGCCACCCGAACACTCAAGGCGATGACCAGGCGATTCGAGCTGCTGTCGTCCTTGACCAGGAAAAACAGGCCGCTGAACAGGCTGATCACCGTGGCAATCAGCATCAGGACGATCGCTGTTTTGAGCATGGGAAGAACTCCGGGGGACAGGCGATGCAGTTGAGTATAGCGAGTGCAACGACTGACTTTGTGGCGCGGCCATGAAGCGTTTTCGCCCGGGTGTGATACCTACCGTGGTGGTGGCGTTGTTGCTGCCGCTGCTGGTGTCACTGGGCTTCTGGCAATTGAGCCGTGGCGCCGAGAAAACCGCCCTGCTCGCCAGCTACGCCGAACGCCGCGCTGCCGAACCGATGGCCAGCAGCGAGTTGCTGAGCAGCGCCGATCCGGCCTATCGCCGTGTGCATCTGCACGGCCAGTTCGATGCCGCGCACAGCTTGCTGCTGGATAACCGTCAGCGAAACGGCAAGGTCGGCGTCGAGCTGCTGCAACCGTTTCAGGACCAACGCAGCGGTTTGTGGCTGCTGGTCAATCGCGGCTGGTTGCCATGGCCGGATCGCCGCGTGCCGCCGCAATTTTCCACACCTGCAGATGCGCTGAATGTCGACGCCTGGGTCTACGTCGCCCCCGGCGCGACCTTCCAGCTACACGCCGACCCGGTCAGCAGCACCTGGCCGCAAACCATCACCGCCGTCGACCCGGCCAAGCTGTGGAAAACCCTCGAGCGCGACGGCTTCGCCTACGAATTACGCGCCGAACCCGGCCCGGCCAGCTACCAGACCGATTGGCCGGTAGTCGCGATGGGCCCGGAAAAACACCTCGGTTACGCCGTGCAGTGGTTCGCCATGGCCACCGCCCTGCTCGGCCTCTACATCTATTTGGGCTTGCACAACGCAAAGGAGAAACACCATGGGAACGGCCATGAATCCACCCAGCATGTCTGAGGCAAAACCTGCCGCCAGCCGCCGTCGCGGGCGCATTCAGTTATTGCTGATTGTGCTCGGCGTGGTCGGCCCGATGCTGCTCGCCACCGGCATGTACAAATTGCAGTTCTGGGTCCCGGAAGGTCGCAGCTATCACGGCGAACTGATCGGCAACGGCCAGACCCGCGCCGACCTCGGCGTGCAAGCCGACGAGGAGCGCTGGCAGATGCTGGTCACCGCGCCGAAGGATTGCGCGGTGGATTGCCAGCAACTGGTGTATCTGGCGCGGCAGATCCAGATCGGCCTCGGTCGCGAGGCTGGCCGCGCCAGCCATGCCCTCGCCGTGGCGCAACCGGTGAGCGCCGATTACGAAGCCAAGCTGAGCCGTGAATATCCACAACTGCAACGCTATCCGCTGGACGCTGGTGTGTTCAGCAAAACCACTGGCGACAAAGCCACGCCACAACTATGGATCATCGACCCGCACGGCAACCTCGTGCTGCGTTACGAGCCGAATGTGAAAGGCAAGGATCTGCTCAACGACCTGCGTCACCTGCTGAAACTGTCGAACATCGGATAAGGGCATCGTCATGGCCAAACCTGGATTTCGCCTCGCGCTGTTTGCCACCCTGCTGGCACTGATTGTGGTGCTGCTCGGCGCCTATACGCGCCTCACCCACGCCGGCCTCGGCTGTCCGGACTGGCCGGGCTGCTACGGTTTTATCAGCGTGCCGAAAAGCGAAGCCCAATTGGCTCATGCCGAACTGCATTACCCCGACTCGCCGGTGGAGGCGCACAAGGGCTGGAACGAGATGATTCACCGCTATTTCGCCGGCACCCTCGGCCTGCTCATTTCGATTCTGGCCGGG
Organism: Pseudomonas sp. SDT291_1_S447; assembly: GCF_054070155.1. Taxonomy (NCBI): domain Bacteria; kingdom Pseudomonadati; phylum Pseudomonadota; class Gammaproteobacteria; order Pseudomonadales; family Pseudomonadaceae; genus Pseudomonas; species Pseudomonas sp. SDT291_1_S447. The sequence goes on along the minus strand of NZ_JBSVXS010000003.1, from coordinate 132,226 downwards.
CGGGCGTGGGTTAACCGTCGTCATCCGGGGCAGCCGTTGAAGCTGCCGCTGTTTCTGCTGGCGGTGGTGTTTGCGCAAGCGGCGTTCGGCATGTGGACGGTGACGCTCAAGCTCTGGCCGCAGGTGGTCACCGGGCATTTGCTAGGCGGCTTTGCGACGTTGAGTCTGCTGTTTTTGCTGACGCTTAGATTGTCCGGCGTGCTGCCGGCGCTGACCGTGCCCAAGCGTCTGCAGTATTGGGCGACGGCGGGATTGTTGCTGGTGATCGGCCAGATCGCGCTGGGTGGCTGGGTCAGCTCCAACTACGCGGCGGTGGCGTGCATCGATTTTCCGACCTGCCACGGGCAATGGTTGCCGCCAGCGGATTTCGCCAATGGTTTTCACCTGACTCAACACATCGGCCCGAATTACTTGGGCGGACAACTCGACAGCGATGCGCGCACGGCGATTCACCTGACTCACCGCATCGGCGCGTTGCTGGTGACGCTGGTGCTGCTCGGTCTCGCCTGGCAATTGAAAGTGGTCGGCATGACGCGGCTGGCCGGCCTGGTACTGATCGCCCTCACCGCACAAATCACCCTCGGCATCAGCAATGTCTTGTTCCATCTGCCGCTGCCAGTGGCGGTCGCGCATAACGCTGGCGGTGCGGCGCTGTTGCTGACCATGGTGCTGGTCAATTACCACGCGCGCACCAGTCTGGTTCGGGTCAAACAACCGGTGCTCGCACGCTGGCGTCTGAGCCCGCGCAAACACGCGGCCGCGCCCATCACTATTAAAGGAGAAACGCCGTGGCGATTCTGATTGGCGAACGTCCGCATCAGGCGATCTGGCGTGATTATCTGGAACTGACCAAACCGAAAGTCGTGGTGCTGATGCTGATCACCTCGCTGGTCGGCATGTTCCTCGCGACTCGCGCCGGGGTGCCGTGGACGGTGCTGGTGTTCGGCAATCTGGGGATTGCGTTGTGTGCCGGCGGCGCGGCGGCGGTTAACCATGTGGTGGATCGGCGCATCGATGCAGTAATGGCGCGTACGCATAAACGGCCGCTGGCCGAGGGCCGGGTTTCGCCAGCGGCGGCGCTGATTTTTGCACTGGTACTGGCACTGCTCGGTCAGGCCTTGTTGCTGACCTTCACCAATCCGCTGACCGCTTGGCTGACCCTGGCTTCGCTGCTCGGTTATGCGGTGATCTACACCGGTTTCCTCAAACGCGCGACGCCGCAGAACATCGTCATCGGAGGCCTTGCCGGCGCCGCCCCGCCGCTGCTCGGCTGGACGGCTGCCACCGGTCACGTCAGCGCCGAACCGTTGTTGCTAGTACTGATCATCTTCGCCTGGACCCCGCCGCACTTCTGGGCGCTGGCGATCCATCGCAAAGAGGAATACGCCAAGGCTGACATCCCGATGCTGCCGGTCACCCACGGCGAGCACTACACCAAGGTGCATATTCTGCTCTACACCTTCGCGCTGCTGGCGGTGAGTCTGCTGCCGTACGTGATCCACATGAGCGGCATGCTCTACCTGATTTGCGCGCTCGCTCTGGGCGCAAGGTTTCTGCAATGGGCCGTGGTGCTGTACCGTGGCACTCGGCCGCACGCGGCGATCAACACCTTCAAGTACTCTATTTGGTACTTGTTTCTGCTGTTCATCGCCCTGCTCGTAGACCACTACTTACTGTTGAACCTATGACTCGAACCCAGAAAACCGTCTTCATCCTCGTCGCCGTGATCGCGCTGATCCTCGGCCTGACCGTCAACAAAGTGCTGAGCGGCAAGGGCCAGGGCGACCCCACTGCGCTGATCGACGCCGGCATTATTCTGCTGCCGCAGAGCCGTAATTTGCCGGACGTGACGATGACCGATCAGGACGGCAAACCGGTGGCGATCAACGAGCTCAAAGGTAAGTGGAGCCTGCTGTTTTTCGGCTACACCTTCTGCCCGGACATCTGCCCGACCACCCTCGCACAGCTGCGCCAGATCAAAAGCGAACTGCCCAAGGACGCTGTGGACAAGTTGCAGATCGTGCTGGTCAGCGTTGACCCGAACCGCGATAACCCGAAGCAGTTGAAGCAGTATCTGGGCTACTTTGATCCGCAGTTCATTGGCCTGACACCGACTTCGATTGAAGAGCTGCAGAAGGTGGCGAACGCGGTGAGTATTCCGTTTATTCCGGCGGACACCAGTAAGCCGAATTACACGGTGGATCACAGCGGTAATCTCGCGGTGATCGGCCCGGACGGGACGCAGCGGGGGTTTATTCGGGCGCCGTTGAATAATGCCAAACTGGTTGCGCAGCTGCCGGTGATGCTTAACCGCAAATAAAAACTTAAGAGCGAAAAGCCCCTCACCCTAGCCCTCCCGAAACGTCGGACCGCCCAGAGGGAGAGGGGACTGATTGGGGGATGCTGACGAAATACGCCGACCTGTAAGCGCTGTGCTGAATCCATAATCGCCAAGATCGTTCAGGCCGATGTGCAGTGCCGAATCCATAATCGACTGGTTCTTTCAGGTCGATGTAGAACGCAAGACACCTCGTTCGGCCCCCTCTCCCTCTGGGAGAGGGCTGGGGTGAGGGGAAGCTTCACAGCAGGTCCAAAGCCAAGCACCAGACACAAAAAGGGGACGCGCATGGCGTCCCCTTTTTCGTTGCAGCATTCCTGAATCAGAACGCCGGCAATACCGCACCCTTGTACTTCTCGGTAATGAACTTCTTCACTTCCGGGCTGTGCAGCGCAGCAGCGAGTTTCTTCATCGCGTCGCTGTCCTTGTTGTCCGCGCGGGACACGAGGATGTTCACGTACGGCGAGTCGTTACCTTCGATCACCAGCGCATCCTTGGACGGATCGAGCTTGGCTTCCAGCGCGTAGTTGGTGTTGATCAGCGCCAGATCGACCTGGGTCAGCACGCGCGGGATGGTCGCGGCTTCCAGTTCACGGATCTTCAGGTCTTTCGGGTTGGTCGCGATGTCTTTGACGGTCGACAGGATGTTGGTCGGATCCTTCAGGGTGATCACGCCAGCCTTGGCCAGCAGCAACAGCGCACGGCCGCCGTTGGTGGCGTCGTTCGGGATCACCACGTTGGCACCGCTTGGCAGATCCTTCAGATCCTTGAGCTTGCTCGAGTAAGCGCCCAGTGGCTCCAGGTGCACACCGGTCACGGCAACCAGACTGGTGCCCTTGGCCTTGTTGAACTCATCGAGGTACGGCTGGTGCTGGAAGAAGTTGGCGTCCAGACGCTTTTCCGCGACCTGTACGTTCGGCTGAATGTAGTCGGTGAAGACCTTGACCTTCAGATCCACGCCTTCTTTGGCCAGGGCCGGCTTCACGAACTCAAGGATTTCCGCGTGCGGCACCGGAGTGGCGGCAACGGTCAGGGTTTCGGCGTGGGCCGAGAATGCTGCAACGGCAGCAAAAGCAGCGATCAGTTTTTTCATTCAGCTAACTCCTTATGAGGCGCCCGTCTGGCGCCTGCCAGCGAATGGCCGGCTCATCTCTTAATGACCAGACCGGTTTATTTGCGCGAGAAATGCACAACCAGTCGATCGCCTACCATTTGCAACACCTGCACCAGAATCAACAGCAACACTACGGTGACGATCATCACGTCGGTCTGGAAACGCTGGTAACCGAAACGGATGGCCAAGTCACCCAGACCACCGGCACCGACCACACCGGCCATTGCCGTGTAGGACACCAGTGTAATCGCCGTCACCGTAATCGCCGCGAAGATGCCCGGACGGGCTTCCGGCAGCAGGGCGTTCATGATGATCTGCCGCGTGGTCGCGCCCATCGACTGGGTCGCTTCGATGATGCCGCGATCGACTTCACGCAGCGCGGTTTCCACCAGACGCGCGAAGAACGGTGTGGCACCGACTACCAACGGCGGGATCGCACCGGCCACGCCCAGCGACGTACCGGTAATCAGCACGGTGAACGGGATCATCACGATCAACAGAATAATGAACGGCAACGAACGCAGGATGTTCACCGCCAGCGACATGAACGCGTAGAGGCCGCGGTTTTCCAGCAACTGACGCGGGCTGCAGAGGAACAGCAACACGCCCAGCGGCAGGCCGAGCAGCACGGTGAACAGCAGCGAACCACCGAGCATCAGCATCGTGTCGCCGGTGGCCAGCCAGATTTCGTACCAGTCGATGTTGGTGAAGAAGCTGATCAGGTCTTCCATTAGCGCAATACCTCCATGTGAACGTCAGCGGCGGTGAAGCGGGCGAAGGCCGCTTCCATGTCGCCACCGGTGACGGCGAGGGTCAATTGCCCGTACGGAATGTCTTTGATGCGGTCGATACGACCGGCAAGGATGCTGTAGTCGACGCCGGTTTCCCGGGCGACGGTACCGAGCAGCGGCGCGTAAGTCGCTTCGCCCTGGAAGGTCAGACGCACGATGCGCCCCGGCACGTGAGCAAAGTCATCACGTTGCTCGCTTTCGTCGATCTGCTCGCTTTCCTGGACGAAACGCTTGGTGGTCGGGTGCTTCGGATGCAGGAACACATCGGCCACCGAACCTTGCTCGACGATCACGCCGGCATCCATCACCGCCACTTGATCGCAGACGCGACGGATCACATCCATCTCGTGGGTGATCAGGACGATGGTCAGTTTCAGCTCGCGGTTGATCTCGGCCAGCAGTTGCAGGACCGACGCGGTGGTCTGCGGGTCGAGGGCACTGGTGGCCTCGTCGCACAGCAGAATCTTTGGCTTGGTCGCCAGGGCGCGGGCGATGCCGACGCGCTGCTTCTGGCCGCCGGACAATTGCGCCGGATACTTCTTGGCGTGGTCAGACAGACCGACTCGCGCCAGCAATTCGGCAACACGCTTGTCAATCTCGCCGCCCGACAGTTCGCCAGCCAGGGTCAGCGGCAACGCAACGTTGTCGGCCACAGTCTTGGAGGCGAGCAGGTTGAAGTGCTGGAAGATCATCCCGACTTGCTGACGGAAACGGCGCAGGCCGTTGGCGTCCAGTGCGGTGACTTCTTCGCCGTCGACGATGATCTTGCCGCCGCTGGAGTCTTCCAGGCGATTGATCAGACGCAGCAGGGTACTTTTGCCCGCGCCGGAATGACCGATCAGGCCGAACACCTGCCCGTTCTCGATAGAGAGACTGGTCGGATGCAGCGCGGGAATATCCTTACCGGCGACGCGGTAAGTCTTATGGACGTTTTGAAACTCGATCACGTAGCGAACCTTGTGGGGCGCGTTAGAAAAGGATCAGCGGTTAGCCGGGCGCGCATTTTAGCCTGTCCGTATAGAGGTTCTTAGCATTTATTTCGCAATTAACCTTCGATTTGGCAATAACAAGATCAAAGGTCATAAAAAAGGAACGTCCAAAGCAGACCATCAGTCACTAAGTAAGCGACTTGAAAACCCTGGGTGCCGTGCCCGGGAACCACTCAAGAGTCCCCGGCGAGCATCGGGGTCAACCGAGGAGTTTACGACTGATGAGCAAGAAGCCTACGACCGATAAAAGCCAGATGGCCGGAACCGATACCCCGGATCGTGCCAACACCAACGCCAAACTCGACAGCCTGGAAAAATTTCGCTCCGATGCCACCGGCCAGGCCCTGCGCACCAACCAGGGTGTGAAGATCGCCGATAACCAGAACACCCTTAAGGCCGGGCCGCGCGGGCCATCGCTGCTTGAAGACTTCATCATGCGGGAAAAAATCACGCATTTTGACCATGAGCGGATCCCGGAGCGCATCGTTCACGCGCGCGGCACTGGCGCCCATGGCTTCTTTCAGGCGTACGAGAACCATTCGGAGCTGACCAAGGCCGGTTTCCTACAGGATCCGGGGAAAAAGACCCCGGTATTCGTGCGCTTTTCCACGGTGCAGGGCCCACGTGGTTCCGGCGACACCGTGCGTGACGTGCGCGGTTTCGCGGTGAAGTTCTTCACTGATGAAGGCAACTTCGACCTGGTCGGCAACAACATGCCAGTGTTTTTCATTCAGGACGCGATCAAGTTTCCCGACTTCGTCCACGCGGTGAAACCCGAGCCGCACAATGAAATCCCGACTGGCGGCTCGGCCCACGACACCTTCTGGGATTTCGTGTCGCTGGTGCCGGAGTCGGCACATATGGTCATCTGGGCGATGTCCGACCGGGCGATCCCGAAAAGCCTGCGCAGCATGCAGGGCTTCGGCGTGCACACCTTCCGCCTGATCAATGCCGAGGGTAAATCGCGCTTCGTCAAATTCCACTGGCGCCCTACTGCGGGTACTTGCTCACTGGTGTGGGACGAAGCGCAGAAGCTCGCCGGTAAAGACACTGACTACCACCGTCGCGACCTCTGGGAAGCGATCGAGATGGGCGACTATCCGGAATGGGAACTCGGCGTGCAGATCATCGAGGAGGAAAACGAGCACGACTTCGATTTCGACATCCTCGACCCGACCAAGCTGATCCCCGAAGAAATCGTGCCGATCACACCGCTCGGCAAAATGACCCTGAACCGCAACCCGGACAACTTCTTTGCCGAGACCGAGCAGGTCGCGTTCTGCCCTGGCCACATCGTGCCCGGCATCGACTTCTCCAACGACCCGTTGCTGCAAGGTCGGCTGTTTTCCTACACCGACACGCAAATCAGCCGACTCGGTGGGCCGAACTTTCATGAGTTGCCGATCAACCGCCCGGTGGCGCCGTTCCACAATGGCCAGCGTGATGCCCAGCACCGTTCGGTGATCGACAAGGGTCGTGCCTCTTACGAGCCGAACTCGATTGATGGTGGCTGGCCGAAAGAAACGCCGCCGGCCGCGCAGGACGGCGGTTTCGAAAGTTATCCAGAGCGCATCGATGCCAACAAGATCCGCCAGCGCAGCGAGTCGTTCAGCGATCACTTCTCCCAGGCGACGCTATTCTTCAACAGCATGAGCGATCACGAGAAGGAGCACATCATTGCCGCTTACAGCTTCGAGCTGGGCAAGGTTGAGCGTGAGTTCATCCGTGCTCGGGAAGTGAACGAGATTCTGGCCAACATCGATCTGGAATTGGCCAAGCGTGTGGCGGCTAATCTGGGTCTGCCTGCGCCTACCAAAGGCACGGTGGATACGCGCAAGGTGTCTTTCGATCACTCGCCGTCATTGAGTCAGGCTAATTTGCTGCCAGAAAACATCAAAACCCGAAAAGTGGCGATTCTTGTTGCCAACGGCGTCGATGGTGCCGCGATTGATGCAATGAAGAAGGCATTGGCCGCTGAAGGTGCGCATGCCAAGTTGCTGGGGCCGACTTCGGCGCCAGTGAAGACCGCTGACGGGAAAAGCCTGCCAGTGGATGCGTCCATGGAAGGCATGCCGTCGGTGATTTTTGACGCGGTGTTCGTGCCGGGTGGCGCGGCCTCGGTGAAGGCGTTGAGCGGTGACGGCGTTGCGCTGCATTACCTGCTGGAGGCGTACAAGCATTTGAAGGCGATTGCGCTGCACGGCGATGCCAAGCAATTGCAGGATTTGCTGAAGCTGGAGGCGGATGCCGGGTTGCTGCAAGGCAAGGATGTACCGGCGCTGACCAAGCCATTCTTCGCCGCGATCGGGCAGCATCGGGTTTGGGCGCGGGAGCCTAAGGCGAAGGCCATTCCGGCTTAAAAGCAAAAGATCGCAGCCTTCGGCAGCTCCTACAGGGTGTACCTCAATCCCATGTAGGAGCTGCCGCAGGCTGCGATCTTTTTACGGTTTACGCGGGCTCAGAACCATCTGCGCCGGCACGGTGCGCACGGTCTGCTTCACAATCTTCAGATCAAAATCCGGATTCAATTTCTTGACCCGCTTGCTCAGCAACGTCGCCAACCAAGGATAATCATTCGTCCGTGGCGCCTGAATCGTCACCCCACACTCATAATTCACCACATCCGCAGCGATCGCATCCAGTTGGCGACGAAGTTTGCGGCTATCAGTGATATTCAACGCCACCGTAGTGCTTTCGGCAGTCGGATCGATCACCTTGGCTTTCGGCTTGGCTTCGGCTGCCAACAGCGCCGCTTCAGCCTTTTCCAGCTCAGCCTTGCGCGCTTCAGTGATGGCGCCATTCACGCCACCGGTCAGCGCCGGTGCTTTCGGCATCAACGCACGGGCACGGCTCAACGCCGTGGCGGCTGCATTCACATCGCCCTTCTGCAGCACGATCTGGCTGCGGCGCAGATACGCCTCGGCCAATTGCCGCTGGTACTGCTCAAGGGATTGATCGTTTGGGGTTTCTTTCTGCAAAGCGGCCAACTGATCTTCGGCAGTGGCCAATTCGCTGCTGGCCAGGCTTTGTTCCAGCTGTGCGATGGCCGTAGCCCGCGCATCGGGGACTTCAGCCACCGGCGGGGTACTTTGGCAGGCGCCCAGCAGCACTGAAAATGCGACAAGGAGCAGATAACGGGAGGCGAACGGCTTCATTCCTGCGGCTCTCTATTTGCGCAAAAAGCGGCCAAGTCTACACCCCGCGACGGGGCAGAACAAAACTCAACAGAAACAGTGCGGCCGCCGTCACAACGATTGACGGCCCCGCCGGGGTGTCCTTGAACCACGACAGCGCCAGCCCGCCACACACCGCGAGCATGCCCAGCAGGCTCGCGCCCAGTGCCATCTGCTCCGGCGAACGGGCGTGACGCTGTGCCGCAGCCGCCGGGATGATCAACAGCGAGGTAATCAGCAACACACCGACGATTTTCATCGCCACCGCGATTACTACCGCAATCAACAACATCAGCGCCATGCGCAGGCCTGCAACCGGCAGGCCTTCGACCTTGGCCAACTCTTCGTGCACAGTGATCGCCAGCAACGGCCGCCACAGCGTCACCAGCAACACTAGCACCGCCGCGCTACCGCCAAGGATCCACGCCAAGTCGGTCGGGCTGATCGCCAGCAGGTCGCCGAACAGATAGGCCATCAGGTCGATCCGCACTTCATGCATGAAGCTTAGTACCACCAGGCCGAGAGAGAGCGTGCTCGGTGCGAGAATTCCCAAAAGCGTGTCAGACGCCAGCGGTTGACGCTGTTGAAGGGTTACCAGCAGCACCGCCAGCAGCAGGCAGCCAACGGTCACCGCAACGGTCGGGCTGACATCCAGCAAAAAGCCCAACGCCACGCCGAGCAGTGCGGCGTGGGACAAGGTATCGCCGAAATAGGCCATGCGCCGCCAGACCACGAACGAACCCAGCGGACCTGCAACGATCGCCAACGCCAGACCTGCAAGCAGGGCATACAACAGAAAATCAGCCATGCTTGCAGTTGTCTCCATGAACGTGAGGTTGGCCAATAACCGGCCCTTTGACCACCGAACCGTGCAGGTCGTGAGCGTGGTCGTGATGGTGGTGATAGATCGCCAGGCTCTGCGCGTTCTTGCCGAACAGCTCGACAAACGCCGGATCGCCGCTGACCTGCTCGGGATGCCCGGAGCAGCAGACATGACGGTTGAGGCAGACCACCTGGTCGGTGGTGCTCATCACCAGATGCAAATCGTGGGACACCATCAGCACGCCGCAGCCGTGGCGGTCGCGCAGACGGGTGATCAGGCTGTAAAGCTCGGCCTGGCCGGCAACATCAACACCCTGCACCGGCTCGTCGAGCACCAGCAATTCAGGTTCGCGCAGCAATGCCCGAGCAAGTAGCACACGCTGCATTTCACCACCGGAAACGCTTTGCACCGGGCTGTCGATAACGTGCTCGGCGCCAACTTCTTTTAGCGCCGCCAATGCACGCGGACGATCAACGCCCGGCACCAGCCGCAGAAAGCGCAGCACCGACAGCGGCAAGGTCGGATCGACGTGAAGTTTTTGCGGCATATAGCCGACACGCAGCTTCGGCTTGCGCCAGACGCTGCCGCTGTCCGGTTTCAACAAACCAAGCACGGCGCGCACCAGCGTGGTCTTGCCGGCGCCATTGGGGCCGATCAGGGTGACGATCTGCCCCGGCTCGACGCTCAGTTCGATGTTGTCCAGCACAGCCTGCCCGGCAAACGTGACGGCGACCTGCTCCAGACGGATCAGCGCATTGCTCATCAAGCCCCCTGGCAACCGGAGCAAAGGCCGACGACTTCGACGGTCTGCGCTTCGACGATGAAACCGACGTCTTTGGCGCTGTTGATGATTGCGTCGCTGATCACTTTTTGCTCAAGCTCGATAGCAGCGTGGCAATCGCGGCAGATCAGGAACTGGCCCTGATGCGCGTGCTCCGGGTGCACGCAGCCGACGAAGGCGTTGAGCGAGGAGATGCGGTGCACCAGGCCGTTTTCCAGAAGGAAATCCAGCGCACGGTACACGGTCGGCGGCGCGGCGCGGCGGCCGTCCTGCTCGCTGAGCACGGCAAGAATGTCGTAAGCGCCCAGCGGCTTGTGGCTCTGCCACACCAATTCCAGCACCCGGCGGCGCAACGCGGTCAGGCGCAAGCCTTTCTGGGCGCACAAGGTATCGGCCTCGGACAAAGCGCTGTGCACGCAATGTGAGTGGTCGTGGGGACGGCTGGCGATCGGTGTAATAGGCATGGGCGGCGACGAGTTTTGATAGAGACGTTATTATGTTACCCGTTCTCGCCTCCTTGAGTGGTCATCGTGTCCCGACTTTTTTCTGTTTTTGTGGCTTTTGTCGCCAGTTTTCTGCTGATCGGTTCGGCTCAGGCCGAGGTCAAAGTCCTCACCAGCATCAAACCGTTGCAGCTGATTGCAGCGGCCGTGCAGGACGGCGTGGCGATTCCCGAAGTGCTGCTGCCGCCGGGTGCGTCGCCACACAATTACGCCCTGCGGCCATCCGACGTACGGAAGGTGCAGTCGGTCGATCTGCTCTACTGGATCGGCCCTGACATGGAAGGTTTCCTGCCGCGCGTGCTGAACGGTCGTACGCTGCCGAGCGTCGCCGTGCAGGATCTGCCGGGGATGAAGCTGCGGCGTTTTGCTGAAGACAGCCATTCCCACGCCGAAGAGGCTGACGAGCATGATCACGATCATCGTCCGGGCACGCTGGATGCGCATTTGTGGCTATCGCCGGTGAATGCGCGGGTGATTGCCGACAAGATGGCGGCTGACTTGAGCGCCGCTGACCCAGCCAATGCCGAGCGCTATCAGAGCAACGCCAAGGCGTTTGATGAGCGTCTGGATGCGCTGGATCAGCGTTTGAAGAAGCGTCTGGCCAGTGTTGAAGGCAAGCCGTACTTCGTCTTCCACGAGGCGTTTGATTATTTTGAAGAAGCTTATGGCCTGAAGCATGCCGGTGTGTTCAGCGTGGCCACCGAAGTGCAGCCGGGCGCGCAGCATGTCGCGGCGATGCGCAAGCGCTTGCAGGAAGTCGGCAAAACCTGTGTGTTCAGCGAGCCGCCGTTGCGCCCTCGCCTAGCCGAGACTTTGGTGGCCGGGCTGCCGGTGAAACTGGCTGAGCTGGATGCGTTAGGCGGGTACACCCCGGCGACGGCTCAGGGCTATGAGCAGGTGCTGGAAAAGTTAGGTAACGATCTGGCCGGGTGCCTGGAATCGTTGTAACAACTCAAACCCTGTGGGAGCGAGCTTGCTCGCGAAAGCGGTGGGCCAGTCAACGAATATGCTGAATGTGCCGTCGCATTCGCGAGCAAGCTCGCTCCCACAGGTTCGAGTTAGCGTCCAGAATTAACTCAGAGGGCGAAAGGTAGCGGCGTGTGTACCTGCTGCCGCTGCGCCAAGCGCTGCTCAAACTCCTTGGGATCGTGAATCAACACGTCCTGCCCGGCAAACTGCTCCGCCGCGATCAACCGCGACAGCCAGAACCGCACGCAGGCCACGCGCAGCATGGTCGGCCACAACTCAGCCTCCGCCGCCGTGAACGGTCGCAGCGCCGCATAAGCGCCAAGGAAGGCGCGGGCACGCGGTCCATCGATCAAACCGTCCTCGTCCGAACACCAGTCGTTCAAGGCAATCGCCACGTCATACAGCATCGGCCCCGAGCAGGCGTTGTAAAAGTCGATCAGCCCGGTCAGGTGCGTGCCTTCGAACATCGCGTTATCGCGAAACAGGTCGGCGTGGATGTTCGCCCGGGGCAGCGCAAGAATCTTGTCTTTGCGCTCGGTGATTTCATCTAGGGCCTTTTGCAGCAAGGCACGCGGCTCATCGCTCAGGTGCGAAAGAAACTCCGTGCCCTCCTCCAGCATCCAGTCCAGGCCACGGTCGGTCTTGCGCTTGATCATGCGCTCGCCTTGGGTCGCCAGGTGCAAGTGCGCCTGCAACTCGCCGACCTGCGCGCAATGCTGCGCGTTGGCGACCTTGATGTGCTTGCCGGACAGGCGCGGTTGCAGCAATGCCGGCTTGCCTTTGAGTTCACGCAATGCCACGCCGTCGGTGGTGCGCAGCGCGTACGGCACCGGCAGATCGGCTTCGTGCAGGACATCGAGCAGGTCGATGAAAAACGGCATCTCCTGCACCGGGCCGCGCTCGACCAGGGTCAGGACGAATTCGCCCTGCTCCAGGCTGATAAAGAAGTTGGTGTTTTCGCTGCCGGCGGCGATCCCCTGGAAATCAAGCAGACGGCCAAGCCCGTAAGGGGCGAGAAAGGTTTCCAGCTCGGGCCGAGCCAGGGGAGTGAACACAGACATGGTTAAAAACTGCTCAGTTCAGGCGTCGCGGTCAGGCGACGCCGATTAAAAGTCGGGAATCTTACTTCCAGGTAAAGATTTCCCACGACGGAATCAGCATATCCGGCTGGTCGGAGCGAATGTAGTTCGCGTCCGTACCATCGGCGCGCACCAGGAAATACGGTTTGCCACCCTTTGGCGTGACCTTGATCGCATAGACGAAGCCACTGCGACTGTATTCCTGGATGACCTTGTCGCCTTCCGTGTGCGTGTTGATCGTAACTTCCGGCTCCGAAGCGGGCGCATCATCCGCCGCCATCGCGGCCAACGGTGAGGCAGCAATCAGACCGACCAGCAGCAAGCGATTTAACGTACGCATGATAACCTTGTCCCTTTGTCGTCAACGGTCCCGCTATTCTAGCGCCGGACCCGCCGAAAAGGTTGATCCTGCTCATGAGCCAAGCCCCCCTCGTCCTGGTGGACGGTTCGTCTTACCTGTACCGCGCCTTTCACGCGCTGCCACCACTGACCACCTCCAAAGGCCTGCCGACCGGTGCGGTCAAAGGCGTGCTGAACATGCTCAAGAGTCTGCGCAAGCAGTACCCGGACAGCCCGTTCGCCGTGGTGTTCGACGCCAAGGGCGGGACATTTCGCGATGAGATGTACGCCGAATACAAAGCCAACCGCCCAAGCATGCCCGACGACATGCGCGTGCAAATCGAGCCGCTGCACCAGAGCGTGATCGCCCTCGGCTTCCCGCTGCTGTGCGTGGAAGGCGTCGAGGCCGACGACGTCATCGGCACCCTCGCCCGCAGCAGCGCGGCGGCGGATCGCCCGGTGGTCATCTCCACCGGCGACAAGGACATGGCGCAACTGGTCGATGGCCACATTACCTTGGTCAACACCATGTCCGGTAGTTCGATGGACGTGGAAGGCGTGAAGGAGAAATTCGGCGTCGCACCGGAGCAGATCATCGATTATCTGGCGCTGATGGGCGATTCGTCCGACAACATTCCGGGCGTTCCGGGCATCGGCCCGAAGACTGCGTCCGGCCTGTTGGTCGGCGTCAATGGCGGCCTTACCGAGCTGTACGCGAATCTCGACATCGTCCCGACCCTGCCGATTCGCGGCGCGAAAACCCTGCCGGCCAAGCTCGAAGAGCACAAGGAGATGGCGTTCCTCTCCTATCAACTGGCGACCATCAAGGTCGACGTGCCGCTGGACGTCGAACTGGATGATCTGCAGATGGGCGCGGAAGACCCGGCCAAGCTCTACGAGCTGTACTCGCTGCTGGAATTCAAAAGCTGGATCAATGATCTGGATCGCGACGCCAAGCGTCTGGAACTGAGCGCAGCCAGCGAGCCTGCGGTGGCCGGCGATCTGTTTAGCGCGCCAGCGGAAGAAGCGCCTGCCGCTCCCGCTGAAGCCGCTTACGAAACCATCCTCGATCAGGCGCGCTTTGACGTCTGGCTGGAAAAGTTGAACAACGCCAAGCTGTTCGCCTTCGACACCGAAACCACCGGCATCGACGCGCAGCAGGCGCAACTGGTCGGTCTGTCGTTCGCCGTGCAGGCCAACGAAGCCGCGTATATCCCGCTGACCCACTCCTACATTGGCGTGCCGGAACAGCTTGATCGCGACACCGTGCTGCGCGCGCTCAAGCCGATTCTCGAAGACCCGAGCAAGCTCAAGGTCGGCCAGCACGCCAAGTTCGACATGAACATTTTGGCCAACTGCGCCATCGGCGGCGATCAGAACAACGGCATCACCGTGCGCGGCATCGCCTTCGATACGATGCTTGAGTCTTACGTGCTCAACTCCACCGCTACCCGCCACGACATGGACAGCCTCGCGCAGAAGTACCTGGATCACACCACTGTGAGCTTCCAGGACATCGCCGGCAAAGGCGCCAAGCAGCTGACCTTCGACCAGATCGCCCTGGAACAGGCCGGGCCGTACGCCGCCGAAGATGCTGACATCACGTTGCGTTTGCACCAGACTTTGTTCGAAAAGCTCAGCGCCATCCCGAGTCTGGCCAGCGTGCTGACCGACATCGAAATCCCGTTGGTGCCGGTTCTCGCACGCATCGAACGCCAAGGCGCGTTCGTTGACGCGGAGCTGCTCGGCATCCAGAGCATCGAGCTGGGCAACAAAATGGTTGCGCTGGAGCGCGAAGCGTTCGAAATCGCCGGGGAAGAATTCAACCTTGGCTCGCCGAAGCAACTGGGCGTGATTCTCTACGAGAAACTCGGTCTGCCGGTGCTGAAGAAAACTGCCAAGGGTCAGCCGTCGACCGCTGAAGAAGTGTTGGCGAAGCTCGCTGAAGACGATCACCGCTTGCCGAAGGTGCTGATGGAGCACCGTTCGATGAGCAAGCTGAAAAGCACCTACACCGATCGCCTGCCGGAGCAGATCAACCCGCGCACCGGGCGCATTCACACTTCTTATCACCAGGCTGTGGCGTCGACCGGGCGTTTGTCTTCGAGCGATCCGAACCTGCAGAACATCCCGGTACGCACCGCTGAAGGTCGACGCATCCGTCAGGCGTTCGTCGCGCCAAAAGGCTACAAACTGCTGGCGGCGGACTATTCGCAGATTGAGTTGCGGATCATGGCGCACCTGTCCAAGGACGAGGGCTTGATGAATGCCTTCCGCAACAACCTGGACGTGCATACCGCGACGGCTGCCGAAGTGTTCAAGGTCGAGCTCAACGAAGTGACCTCCGACCAGCGCCGTGGCGCCAAGGCGATCAACTTCGGCCTGATCTACGGCATGGGCGCACAGAAGCTCGGCAAGGACATCGGCGTCGACACCAAGACCGCCAAGGCTTACATCGACACCTACTTCGCCCGTTATCCGGGGGTTCGCGAATACATGGATCGCACCCGCGCGCAGGCGGCGGATCAGGGTTATGTCGAGACGTTCTTCGGTCGTCGTCTGTACCTGCCGGAAATCAACTCGAACAAGCCGCAGGAGCGCGCTGCCGCCGAGCGCACGGCGATCAACGCGCCGATGCAAGGCACGGCCGCGGACATCATCAAGAAAGCCATGGTGGCTGTGGATAACTGGCTGGCGACGTCCGGGCTGGACGCCAAAGTCATCCTGCAGGTCCACGATGAACTGGTGCTGGAGGTTCGTGAGGATCTGGTCGAACAGGTCAGTGCCGAGATCCGCGTGCACATGAGCGAAGCGGCGAAGCTGGATGTGCCGCTGCTGGTCGAAGTGGGTGTGGGCAACAATTGGGATGAGGCTCACTGAGCCTTTTGAACACGGTTTGCCGCGACTTGTAGTCGCGGTAACGCCGGTAAAATCTGCTTATTTCGAAAAGCGCTTGAGATTATTCCAAAGCTTTTTGAAAAAAATCTGAACTAATCTGGAAGGACACCACTCAGAGATACTGAATGGCTGGTGAAGCCCTTCGATGCTCCTATGTTGTGTTAAGTGTTGGCAGATATCTGAACCCCGCCCTAGCGGTTCGGAACTTAAACCCCGGAATTTCTCCCTCCCCAATGAAATCCGGGGCTTTTTTTGCCCAAAATTTGTCTGTAGCGCGCTCATGCTGCGTTGAAAGCACAGCTCAAATGCTCATTTAGGTCCCCTAAAGTCGAGCGCGACCCCGGCCGCTTTTCACCGTGCTTTCGCCTTGCCTGAGCACACTACAAACAAATTTCCCTATCCCGATTACTCGGCTGCCGCCTCGGCGCCTTTGTCTGCCAGTTCCATCCAGCCGGCCAGTACAGTGTAGGCCTCTTCCAGGCCCATGCGTTTTGGCGCGGAGAAGAGCTGGATGGTGACCAGATCGCCCCAGCCCTTGCGGATTTCCGACTGCACTTTGAGCAGGGTGTTCTTGGCTGCGCCATAGGTGAGCTTGTCGGCCTTGGTCAGCAGGATGTGCATCGGCATGCCGGCGGCAACGGCCCAGTCGAGCATCAGCAGGTCGAAGTCGGTCATTGGATGACGGATGTCCATCATCAGAATCAAACCCTTCAAACTCTCGCGGCCACCGAGGTAAGCCTCAAGGTGACGCTGCCAGTGCATCTTCAGCGGGATCGGTACTTTTGCGTAACCGTAGCCCGGCAGGTCGACCAGACGGCGATCTTCGTCTAGCTTGAAGAAGTTCAACAGCTGTGTGCGACCCGGAGTTTTCGAGGTACGCGCCAGGCTGGCGTGAGTCAGGGTGTTCAGTGCGCTGGATTTGCCGGCGTTGGAACGACCGGCAAACGCCACTTCGAAGCCTTCGTCGTCAGGGCATTGATCGACTTTGGCGGCACTGAGCATGAACGTGGACTGTTGGCACAGGCCGAGGATGGGATTCTTGAGTTGCATGGGATTTCCGATGTGGGCGGCGCCGGGATTGGGCGCGGAACGCGGTGTCGCTTCCGTTTCAGTGACGCCAGTATATAATGCCGCAGATTTTGTGTGTGCTTTGTCCCAGCGTAGGATGAAGTTCACGAGAGCGACAGACCTTGATTGCGCATTAGAACGCAGAACGCTCTCAACCCTGAAAAGGTCGTTTTATGACGAAATGGCTGCTGGCTGCCGGAGTCTTGATGCCGCTTTACAGCGCACAGGCTACACAGGATCCGGAAGCTGTGTACAACCGTGTTTGTGGTGCCTGTCATTCCGGCCAACTACCCATGGCGCCCAAAAGAGGCGATCAGGAAGCTTGGACGCCGAGGTTGGCGAAAGGTATGGGGACGCTGGTGCAACACGTGACCCAGGGTTTCAAGGCGATGCCGCCGCGTGGTTTGTGCATGGACTGCAGTGCCGAGGATTACCAAGCCATCATCCTTTGGATGAGCGAGTAAACCCGGTCCATAACTTAACCCTTAGCCGTAGTTGGATTAGCTGATGAACAAATTGATCGTGAGTCTGCTGTTGACCGTGGGAATCTCAGGTTTCGCCCATGCTGCTGGTGATGCCGCAGCTGGCCAGGCAAAAGCCGCCGTTTGCGGAGCCTGCCATGGCCCGGACGGCAACAGCATGGCGCCAAACTTTCCGAAACTGGCCGGTCAAGGTGAACGCTACCTGACCAAGCAACTGCAGGACATCAAGTCGGGCAAGCGCACCGTTCTGGAAATGACCGGCCTGCTGACCAACCTGAGCGATCAGGACCTGGCCGACATCGCCGCCTACTTCGCCAGCCAGAAAGGCAGCGTCGGCGCCGCCGATCCGAAGATCGTCGCTCGCGGTGAAGCGCTGTTCCGTGGCGGCAACCTCGCCAAAGGCCTGCCAGCCTGCACCGGCTGTCACTCACCGAACGGCGCCGGCAACGCCGCGGCCGGCTTCCCGCATCTGGGTGGCCAACACGCTCAATACATCGCCAAGCAGCTGACCGATTTCCGCAAGGAAGAAGGCGGTCGTACCAACGACGGCGACACCATGACCATGCAGACCATCGCCAAGCGCCTGAGCGACGAAGACATCGCTGCGGTCTCCAGCTACATTCAGGGTCTGCACTAAGCACGCCGGATCGGGTGTTGAGCGAGGCTGAAGATCAAAAGATCGCAGCCTTCGGCAGCTCCTACAGGGGGGTTACGTGACCCAATGCAGGAGTGCAACGTTAACGCTCGATTAATCCGTCGCAGCAAGTATAAAAAGGGTGGCTTTGGCCGCCCTTTTTTGTGGCCGCTGCCGTTACACTACAGAACTCATGCCCGCCAGGATCTGTCTGAAAACAGGTCGCGCGAGGCGACCAAAATTGTCCAGGAGTAAAGCATGCGTAATCTGATCATCAGCGCCGCCCTCGTCGCTGCCAGCCTGTTCGGTGTGACCGCTCAAGCCGCCGAAGCACCTGCCGCCCCTTACGTGGAACTGGCCAACCCGGTGCCGGTTGCAGAGCCTGGCAAGATCGAAGTGGTCGAGCTGTTCTGGTATGGCTGCCCGCATTGCTACGCGTTTGAGCCGGTGATCAACCCATGGGTTGAAAAACTGCCCAAAGACGTCAACTTCGTGCGTATCCCGGCCATGTTCGGCGGCCCGTGGGACGCTCACGGTCAAATGTTCCTGACCCTGGAAGCGATGGGTGTCGAGCACAAGGTTCACAACGCCGTGTTCAACGCAATCCAGAAAGAACACAAGAAGCTGACCGACAAGAACGACATGGCTGACTTCCTCGCCACCCAAGGCGTGGACAAGGACAAGTTCCTCGCCACCTTCGATTCGTTCGCCATCAAAGGCCAGATCGTCAAGGCCCGTGAACTGGCCAAGAAGTATGAAATCACTGGCGTGCCAACCATGATCGTCAACGGCAAATACCGCTTCGACATCGGCTCTGCCGGTGGTGCCGAGCAAGCGCTGCAACTGGCTGACCAACTGGTCGCCAAAGAGCGAGCGGCAACCAAGGCTGCTGCCAACTAAGCGCGGCAACTGCCATGCGCCGCTGGAAGTCGGAGCGCATCGTTGGCCTGCATGATCCACAGGTCAACGAGCACCACCTGGCATCGACAGGCTTGCCAGCAGACCATCGTCTGCGCTTGCTTAGCTTCAATATCCAGGTCGGCATCAGCACCGAGCGTTATCGACATTACCTGACCCGCAGCTGGCAGCATCTGCTGCCGCACACCGGGCGCTCAGGCAATCTGCAAAAGATCGGCGACTTGCTCGGCGACTTCGATCTGGTCGCTCTGCAGGAAGCCGATGGCGGCAGCCTGCGTTCAGGCTACGTCAATCAGGTTGAACACCTGGCCCATCTCGGCGCCTTCCCCTACTGGTACCAACAACTCAATCGCAACCTCGGTCGGCTGGCCCAGCACAGCAATGGCGTGCTCAGTCGCCTGAAACCGTCGGCGATTGAAGATCACCCGCTGCCCGGCCCGAAAGGTCGCGGCGCGATCCTGCTGCGTTTCGGCGAAGGCCCGGAAGCGCTGGTGGTGGTAATGATGCACCTGGCTCTTGGCGCGCGAACCCGCAGCCTGCAGCTGGCCTATATTCGTGAGCTGATCGGTGGCTATAAACACCAAGTGTTGATGGGTGACATGAACACCCACGCCAGCGATCTGCTACAACATTCTCCGTTACGCGATCTCGGCCTGCTGGCCCCGCAGGTGGAAGCGACATTCCCCAGCTGGCGTCCTCAGCGTTGCCTTGATCATATTTTGCTCAGCCCGACCCTGACCCTGGAAAAGGTCGAAGTGCTGGCCCAACCGATTTCCGATCACCTGCCGGTCGCGGTAGAGATTCGTCTGCCGGGTTCGCTCACGGCCGATGCATTGCCCGCGTTGAGTCCTGCCCCTCGCGGAACCCCTGAATGAGCGACGACGCCCAGCGCTGGAAAGAGAAGTACCTCAAAAGCATCGAACAGCAGGACAAACTCGAACGCCGCTGGGCCGCCAGGCTCGATTTGCTGCGTCGCGGTCTGGTGCGCAGCACACTGGCGGCTGAAGGCACCGATAAAGTCGTTGATCAGTGCATGAAGGAGATGCGCGACGTAGTGCGCACCGACGACATGGACGCTGGCCTGGCCGCCCTGCTGCCGCGCCTGGAAAAAGCCGTGCTCGATTCCGAGCAGCGCCGCGAAACCCGTATCGATCAGGTCAGTAGCGCACTGACGTCGCTGGTCACCCAGTTGCAGGCGTTGCCACTGCCGCGTGAAGTCGCCCAGCCCTTGAAGAAGTTCGCCAAACAACTGGATGGCCGCGTCGGCTCTGCGCGAGAAATGCCATTGCTGCTGAGTGAACTCAGCGGCTTGCAGGGCAAGGCTTTGAGTCAGCTGGAAACGCCAGCCGAACCGGGACGCCCAGGATTGTTGCAGCGTTTGTTTGGCAGCCGTGACAGCGAAGAAGCGCCAGCCCCGAGCGCAGAAGCACCCGCGCCAACTCCGGCACCACGTGATGCGCAAGCGCCTGTCGCATCAGAAGCCGAGCCAGAACCAGCGCCCTTGCAGACTGCCGCTGTTGCAGGGCCGGTCATCACCGCCGCCGTGATCAAACAACTCGAGCCCGCGACTGAGATACCCTCACCGCTCTCGGAACCTCAGCCGGAACCTGACGTGGTTGCGTTTCAACCCCCCCTCGCCAGCGAAACAGCGCCCGTTGCCGCTGAAGCAGCGCAGGCCGAACCTGAAGTTGCCATGGCGCCGAGTGTCACGCCGACACCAGTCACGGTCTCCGGCTTCAACCCCGACGAATTGATCCACCCCGGCGACCCGACACCGCTGATCCTCGACAGCCTGCCCCTGCCCGAACCGATTGCTCAGGCACTGGCGGCCATCGACCCGGAGCAACCCGAGCACGACATCCTGTTCGCCCTGCCGGACACTCCAGAGCCGTCCTACAGCTCCGTGGCCAAGCACATCGAAGACACCCTGATCGGGCTGCTCGACGACCTGACCCTGCCCGAACGTCACCGTCCTCAAGCCGAAGCGATGCGTGAACGGCTCAAGCACGGCTTGAACTGGTACGAACTGATCCCGATCCTCGACGATCTCGCCACGTTGATGCTGGCGATCACTGACAGCGGTCAGCATGAATTCGAAGCCTATCTGCAACAGCTCAACGAACGCCTCGAAGCGTTCCAGAGCAACCTGCAAGCGGCCAGTGAAGGTCACGCCGATAACAGCTCGGCAGCGCGAGCGATGGACACGCAAATCCGTGAGCAGGTCGACGGCTTGCAGACCAGCATGCAGGAAGCTGCGGATCTGGATGACCTCAAGCAAGTGCTGGAGAACCATCTCGAAGGCCTGCTCGGCACTATGGACCAGCACCAGAAGCAGCGTGACGCTCGTGAACAGGAAGTCGCCACAAGGCTCAAAAGCCTGTCCGAGCGCGTGGCGCACATGGAGCAGGAAGCCCAGGGTTTCCGCGAACATCTTGAAGTACAACGCCAAAAAGCCCTGATCGACCCGCTCACCGGCCTGCCTAACCGCGCCGCGTGGAGCGAACGCCTCGAGCATGAGATCAAGCAGTGGCAGCAGCACGGCAACACCCTGAGCCTGGCGATGCTCGACCTTGATCACTTCAAACGCATCAATGACAACTACGGCCATCTGGCCGGCGACAAAGTGCTGAAAATCATCGCCACCGTGCTGCGCAAACGCCTGCGCGGCTCCGACTTCATTGCCCGTTTCGGCGGGGAAGAGTTCGTTCTGTTGATGCCGGCAACGCCGCCAGCCGTCGGCGCCAAACTGCTGGAAACCCTGCGCGCAGCGATCGAAGCCTGCCCGTTCCACTTCAAGGGCGAGCGGGTGACCATCACCATTTCCATGGGGCTGGCGACATTCCGTGCTGGAGAACACAGCGACCTTGTGTTGAAAAGAGCCGATCAGGCGCTATACCGGGCGAAAAACGCGGGACGCAATCGGGTCGAGCTGGGCTGAGCAAATTGTTCCATTTTGTTTAAATCCGCCCGCTGACCGTCGAGACGCAAGGCAGTACGTTACACTGTTGCATTACTGTCTTGCGTGTACTGCCCTCTGCCATGAAATTCTTTGCCCTCCTCGCTTCGCTGCTTGTTCTGGCCGGTTGTGCCAGCGCCCCGCGCTATGACACCAGCCATCCTTCGGCCAATTACGACAGCCGTATCCAGTTCGTGGTCGTCCACTACACCTCGACATCGCTGGAGCGCTCGCTGCAATTGCTGACCCATGGCGAAGTCAGCAGCCATTACCTGATCGGCGACGACAAGAGCGGCACCATTTACAAACTGATGGATGAAAACCAGCGCGCCTGGCACGCCGGCGAAAGCCAATGGCAGGGCCGCACCTGGCTCAACTCCAGTTCGATCGGCATCGAAATCGTCAATCCGGGGTTCAAGGACACGCCGACCGGACGGCTGTGGTATCCGTATAGCGAAGCGCAGATTCAATCGCTGATCGTACTGCTCAAGGACATCAGCAAACGCAACGGCATCAGCCCGCAGCACATCATCGGCCATAGCGACATCGCGCCGCTGCGCAAGCTTGATCCAGGGCCGTTGTTCCCGTGGAAACGCCTCGCCGCCGAAGGTTTGGGCCTGTGGCCAAATGAACAAGCCGTGGCGCGCCAGCAAGCGCTGTTCAACAGCAGCGAACTGCCGAGCATCAGCTGGTTCCAGGCACAACTGGCGCACTTGGGTTATGACACGCCGCAAACCGGCGAACTGGACGTTGCGACGCGCCACGTCCTCGCTGCGTTCCAGATGCACTTCCGGCCTTCGCGCTTCGATGGCACGCCGGATGCGCAAACGGCAGCGTTGTTGCTGGTGCTCAATCAGACAAAATAATGACGCCCGCCCGACGGTCAGGGCGAAATCGCAATCAGCAGCTATAACTCATTGGTAATTCTTCGGATATTCCATGATGGTTGCTACCCGAGAGACGCTGCGTAGCTGGTTTTATCGCCCCTGGTTTTTGGCGATGATCGCGGCTGTCCTCAGTGCCAGCCTGCTGATCGCCGGCGGTATGTTCGTGGCAATGCGTCAGGTCGAGCAAAGCGAAAGTCAGGAAATGAACGCGCAAGGCGAACGTTTCCTCGCCCGCCTCGAACAATTGTTCGGCCAGTTGCGTGAAAGTCTCGACGATCTCGAAGCACAGCCGTTGCGCAGTTGTGACGATGAAATGATCGCCACCCTGCAGCAGGTCACCTTCAACTATCGCTTCGTCTATGAAGCAGCCTATATGGACGCCTCACGGATCTGCTCCAACCGTCCGCGTCAGGAAGGCGTGTCGGTAGTGCGGGCGCCGGATATCAAAGGGCCGACTTACAGCTATTGGCTGAACACCACCACCGAACCCGATGAAAACCGCGCGGCGCTGATGCTGGGGCGCGGCAATTTCCGCGTAGCCACTTCGCGCGGGCACCTGACCGACATGGTCGATCTGTCGCCCGGCAGCAGCCTTTTGGTAGTACTCGATCACGGCACCCGGGCCATTCCGGTACTCGGCCTGGCGCAAGCCTGGCCACCCACGGAACAATGGCCACCGAAAAGCCGCGATGCCTTGCAAGTCACACAAACCCGGCTGATCTATCGCATGCCCACCGACAACCCGGAATATCAGCTGGTGCTGATCACACCCAGAACCGGTATGCATATTCCTGCCATCTGGTGGTGGATGGTCCCGGCTTGTGTGCTGCTTGGCGCATTTTCGGGATTCTTCGTTTTCCTGCTGGTGCGCCAGCGTCAGTCGATGGACGCCGAGCTTCACGGCGCGATTCGTCGCGGTGAGTTACAGGTGCTCTATCAGCCGATCTTCGATCTCGACAGCCGCAACTGCGTGGGCGCCGAAGCCCTGCTGCGCTGGCGCCGCCCTGACGGCACACTGACCAGCCCTGACCTGTTTATCCCCATGGCGGAAAACACCGGGCAGATCCGCCAGATGACCGATTTCGTCCTGCAGCGTCTGCTGGAGCAATTGGGCCAATTGCTGCGCGCCAACCCGCAGCTGTATATCTCGGTCAACCTCGCAGCCTGCGACGTGATGGTGCCGCGCATCGGTCTGGTCATGGCGCGCTTGCTCACATTGCATCGAGTCGCCGCGCGGCAGATTGCCTTCGAGGTCACCGAACGCGGGTTGATTGATGTGGTGGTGGCGCGGGAAAACCTGCAAGCCTTGCGCGATGTCGGCCATCAAGTGCTGATTGATGACTTCGGCACCGGCTATTGCAGCCTCGCCTACCTGCAGACCTTGCCGGTCGATTGCCTGAAAATCGACAAGGCGTTCATTGATGCACTGGGCCATGACGCGGCGAGCAGCGGCGTCGCCCCGCACATCATTCACATGGCCCAGGCGCTGGATCTGAAAGTGATTGCCGAAGGCATCGAGCTGGAATCACAGGCGCAATTGCTCAGCAGCGAAGGAGTGAAGTTCGGTCAGGGCTGGTTGTTCGCCCATGCGCTGAGCGCGGTGCAATTCATTGAATTGATCACCCGTGGCCGACGCCTCGCGGGAAGGCGCATGGACGACGAAGCCTAAACGGCGAGCGCCATATAGAACTGCGTGCCCTGCCCCGGCCGCGAATAAACCCCCATACGTCCGCCATGCAGCTGGACGATTTCCTTGCACAGCGCCAGACCAAGCCCGGCACCGCCCTTTTTGCGGCCGACCTGCACGAACGGTTCGAAGATTCGGCCTTGCTGGCCGTAGGCAATGCCTTCGCCGTTGTCCTCGACGCTGATGATCACCCGCTCGCCATGTCGACGCGCCTGTAAACGGATCTGACCGTCGCGGGCGGTATGACGCAGCGCGTTATCGATCAGGTTGTCGAGCACGCGATCGAGTTGCGCCTGATCGGCCTGCAAACGTGGCAGCGGCCCCTGCACTTCGACATTCAGGGCGATGCCCTTGGCCGCCGCCGAATCGGCAAAGCGCAATTGCGCCTGCTCGAGCAAATCTTCGATGGAGCACGGCGCCAGCGTGAGTTTCTGCAGGCCGTTCTGATAACGCGAGAAGTTGAGCAGGTCATTGATCAACTGCATCAGGCGCTGCATTTCCTCGTTCACGGTGTCGAGCAGATCAGCCTCGCGCGACTCCGCAGGAAACTTCGCCCGTTCGCGGAACAAACCGAACGCCATGTGCATGCCAGTGACCGGCGTGCGCAGTTCATGGGAGGCGCGCAAGACGAATTCACTGCGTACCCGTTCGAAGGCGCGCTGCTCGGTGACGTCGTGCAACACCATCACCGCGCCGAGGATATGACCTTGGGTGTGACTGACCGGGGTCAGGCTGTAGGTCAGCAAGCGTGATTCGCCGTCGACCTCGATACTCAAATCTTCCGGCGCCCGCTCCAGCGTGCCGCCACGCAGCACCAGTTGCAGCTGCGCATCCAGCTCTGGGCGTTCCAGCGCCGAGCCCAGACCCTGACCGAGGCGATCATCTTCCCAGCCCAATTGCCGCTGGGCGACCGGATTGAGGTGCTCCAGATGCCCTTGTCGGTCGATCATCAGCAAACCGTCATCGATACTGTCGAGCACCGCCTGCAAGCGTTGCTGACCGGCGAGCAATTCGTCGACATTGGTCGCCTGATGCTCGCGCAGTGCCTCGGCCATCAGGCCGAAGCGTTTGGTCAGCAGATTCATCTCCATCGCCGAAGAAATCGGCAGGGTTACTTCAAAATTGCCTTGGCCGATATTGTCCGCCGCTTTCGCCAGAGCCTCGATCGGCGCGCCAAAACGCCGGGCAATGCCGTGGGCCGTGATGAAACCGATGATCAGCACCGCCAATCCGACAAATCCCAGCAGACCCGCAATCAACAAGGCTCGGTCACGCGCCTCACTCTGTACCGCGTTGATGTTGTCCAGTGCATGCTTGTGCTCGGTGATCAGTCCGTTGCGCAGCGTGTTGAAGCGCTCCCTGAAGTCAGCGCTGCTGCTTATGGAGCCGGCCGGGTCACGCGACAAATCGAATGCTTCCAGAAAGCTCAGATAATCCGCTTTTGCCCGACTGAAGCCATATAGCCGGCCATCGCCCTCTTGCTCTTGGGTGATGCCTTGGTCCAGCAACTCGAAGTAATGCTGCTTCGACGCTTCGAACGCCACGGGATCAGGCTTTTCCGCGAGCATGATGATCAGTTGATCACCCAGCGTCTGCCGCAACTTGAGCCCCAGATCCAAAGTGACGAAGTTGCTGCGCACCAAAGCTTCTTGCGTTCCGGCCATCTGCATCACGCTGACCAGCCCAAGCAACAGCCCGAGCAAGGCCACGGTGATCAGTGCGGAGATACTCAGAAACAACCGGGTCCGCAACTTCATCGCCAGTTTCATCGCCCGGCACTCACAGGTTGTACTGCTTGCGCTTGCGATACAGGGTCGAGGCGTCAATGCCCAGGGTTTTGGCTGCTTGGTCCAAGGTGCCGGCGGTGGCCAGAACTGCACCGATGTGAGCTTTCTCCAGCTCATCCAGACTCAACGCCGCGCCCACTCGTGGCGCGTTGTTGGCCGGTTGCTCGGCCATGCCGAGATGGCTGATTTCCACGCGTTCCTGCGGGCAGATGATGCTGGCCCGCTCGACCACGTTACGCAGTTCACGAATATTGCCCGGCCAGCGGTAACCGAGCAGCGCTTCACGGGCCTCGTCGCTGAAGCCGCGCGCCGGACGTGCATATTCCTTGACGAAGCGCGCGAGGAAACGGTCGGCCAGGGTGAGAATGTCCTCGGCACGTTCGCGCAGTGGCGGCAAGTGCAGGGTGATGACGTTCAGTCGATAGAGCAGGTCTTCACGGAAGCGGCCGTCACGGACCATGTCCTCCAGATTGAGGTTGGTCGCCGCCAAAATGCGTACGTCGGCGCGACGGGTGACGGGATCCCCTACCCGTTCGTATTCCTTGTCCTGAATAAAACGCAGCAACTTCGGTTGCAAGGTCAGGGGAAAATCGCCGATCTCGTCGAGAAACAGTGTGCCGCCGTCGGCCTGATTGACTCGACCCAAGGTGCTTTCGCTGGCACCGGTAAACGCACCACGACTGTGGCCGAACAACTCGCTTTCCATCAATTCTGCGGTCAACGACGGGCAGTTGATGGTCACGCAGGATTTCTTCTCGCGTTTGCTCCAGCCATGAATCGCTCGGGCCAGCTCACCTTTACCAGTGCCGGACTCGCCGAGAATAAGAATGTTGGCGTCAGTGCTGGCAACCTGGCGAGCCGTTTCCAGTACGACCTTCATCGCCGGGCTGTGGGAATCGAGACCGTCCTTCGGTTTGCGTATCTCGCCTTCAAGCGCTTCAAGACGCGCCGACAATTGGCGAACTTCCAGTTGCTTGGCGGTGGCCAGACGCAGTTGATCCGGGCTGCATGGCTTGACCAGATAATCGGCAGCGCCTGCCTGGATCGCATCGACGGCGGTATCGACAGCCGAATGCGCGGTGACAATCACCACGCGCATCCACGGCGCCTGAATGCGCATCTGCGCCAACACGTCGAGCCCATTGTCTTCGCCCAGGCGTAAGTCAAGGAAGCACAGGTCGAAGACCTGGCGTTGCAACAAGGCGTCGGCCTGAGCGGCGCTGTTGGCTGTGGCAACCGTATAGCCTTCATCTTCGAGGCAATAACGGAAGGTACGCAGGATGGCGGACTCGTCGTCCACCAGCAGAATGCGGCCTTGATGCTCAGTGGCAGATTCCATTTTTCCTACGCTCCATAGTGATTGGTCTTATGTTAGTCCCGGAGAAATCGGGCAAGTTGCATGGTTGATTCTGAACGATGCCAGCCATAGGAGGGTAGCTCTCTCCTGCCTTTACAGCCAAGTTATTGGTTTTGTTGATTTTTTAAACAATCACCGATTTGCAGGGCATTCCCTGCGTACTTTTCTGACATCTGCGCCCTGCTCTCAATTCCATAAGAATGAAATCTCCTACGAAAAAATCGTGCATTGCGCACGATCTCAGATGACCCATCGTGCAGGATGCGTCGCCAACGTTTTATATCACCCTTATAACCTATTGATTTTATTGAATATTTTTCAATGAAAAAACTGGCACGCAGGCTGCAATAACTCACTCAGCCCCGGGCAGAAATGAACTGCCCCAACCGAATAAGAGTGAGGAACCCAGGATGACTCGCCAACGTGCCGCCCAAGTGCGTATCTCGCCACTGCATATCCAGCAAGGCCTGTTCGGCGTACTTGCGCTGTTGATCACCCTGATTGCCTGCCAGCAGTACCTGAGCTGGGAAAACAGCCAGCGCCCAGAGCCGTTGATCTCGGTGCAGCATGCGACACAAGTGCACTTCAGCGCCGTCAGCAGCAGCCATACCGAAAGCACCTCGATGCGCATGATGGACGTCGATCAAGTGCAACCACAGGATCAGATGCCACGTGAAGAGCGCTGGGTTTTCTAATTGATTGAACAGATTCAGACGCAACGCGTCGGAACACGTAACACCCCCAAATAGAGAAGTAAGGAGAATCACCATGTTGAGCTGGGCAATTACATTCTTGATCATTGCCATCATCGCTGCAGTACTGGGCTTCGGTGGTATCGCGGGCACCGCCACGGGTATCGCCAAGATTCTCTTTGTCGTGTTCCTGGTGATGTTCATCGCTTCCTTCTTCTTTGGCCGTCGCGGCCGAGGTTAACGATGAGTGCGTTAAAGACACTGGCAGCCGCCCTGCTTCTGGGCGGTAGTGCCATGGCGATGGCGGCCAATGACGGCCAGACGCGGGTCAACGAACTCCTGAGTTCCGACCCGCAATACCGCGAAACCTGGGAAGGCGTGGTGAAGAAGGAAGAACGCCTGCCGGAATGGGTGATGAACCTGTCCGGCACGCCTGACCAACAGATGAATGCCGTGACTGAAGATGGCGATCAATATCTGGTTGGACCGCTCTGCGAATCTGCGGACAAATGCCTCAACCACCGCTTGATCGTCGCCTTCAGTTTCGACAAGAAAGATGCTTACGCCATGCTCGTCGATGTGCCCGAAGGATTGCCGGCCGACAAGTCGCCAACGCGACATGCCACCTACCGCTTCCTCGGCAAACCCGACCAGGGCATGCAGGATCTTTTGATGGAAACCCTGAAGAAAGATCCGAAGTGGTACTGATTTGAACATGAAGGCAGCAGCCCTGCTGCCTTCCATTGCGCCCACCTGAGGAAGGCAGGCGCATGACCAGGGGGCCGGGACGTTCTGACTGTTACAGGGTCGGAGTGACCTACGGGTACAGGGAGTGCCTGCGCAAGGGCCGGGTCAGGGTAAAAGCTGCGCCGCAGGTTCGCCGACCCACAGTGGTTCGACGGACTTGCGCTGAGCTTTCAATCAGATAAAACCTTGATCCAGAGCGTCCAGCTCGTTCCTTTTATCGCTGACACTGCGCGCGAAAACATTACGCGGTGTTTCCTGGCGACCGTATATCGACAAAAAAACCGTTTAAACAGTAGGACTTCTAGTCTTCCAACGTAGGCTTTTTCCTAAGTTTTTAGTCGATTTTTCTTGTTCAAAAAACAACCAACCTTCGCTGTGATGACCGGTTCACGGCACTTATGCCGGCCGAAATGTCACAATCGAACCGGTTGGGACGCCAGTTTCATTAAAAAAAGCTCATGCCGATTCGGCATAGGGTAGGCGTTTACGGCATTAGACGGCGCAACCTTGCATCGGAATAGTTGCGCCTTTTTTCGCCTGCCGAAGAGCTGTAAATACGCGCTTCGGGGCACCTTATACGGAGGCAGATGCACAGACTTTTCCGCTAAAGAGCGTTCCAGTTCCTGCATGTGCCTGAGTCAAACGCAAGTAAGGGTAAAGATAATGAAGAAGGCAAAAATTAGCCTCGCCTGGCAGATCCTCATCGGTCTGGTTTTGGGTATTGCAATTGGTGCGTTGCTCAACCACTTCAGTGCCGAAAAGGCCTGGTGGATCAGCAACGTCCTGCAACCGGCAGGCGATATCTTTATCCGTCTGATCAAGATGATCGTGATTCCGATCGTCATCTCTTCCCTGATCGTCGGCATCGCCGGCGTGGGCGACGCCAAAAAGCTCGGGCGTATCGGCCTGAAGACGATCATCTATTTCGAAATCGTCACCACCATCGCCATCGTCGTCGGTCTGGTATTGGCCAACCTGTTCCATCCAGGTACCGGCATCGACATGAGCACCTTGGGTACGGTGGACATTTCCAAGTACCAGGCGACTGCCGCCGAAGTACAACATGAACACGCGTTCATCGAGACCATCCTCAACCTGATCCCGTCGAACATCTTCGCGGCCATGGCCCGCGGCGAAATGCTGCCGATCATCTTCTTCTCCGTGCTGTTCGGTCTCGGCCTGTCGAGCCTGCAGTCGGACCTGCGCGAGCCGCTGGTGAAGATGTTCCAGGGCGTCTCGGAAAGCATGTTCAAAGTCACCCACATGATCATGAACTACGCGCCGATCGGCGTATTCGCGCTGATCGCGGTGACCGTCGCCAACTTCGGCTTCGCCTCGCTGCTGCCGCTGGCGAAACTGGTGATCCTGGTTTACGTCGCCATCGCCTTCTTCGCCTTCGTGGTGCTGGGCCTGATCGCCAAGCTGTTCGGCTTCTCGGTGATCAAGCTGATGCGCATCTTCAAGGATGAGCTGGTGCTGGCCTACTCCACCGCGTCTTCGGAAACCGTGCTGCCGCGCGTGATCGAGAAGATGGAAGCCTACGGCGCACCGAAAGCCATCTGCAGCTTCGTGGTCCCAACCGGTTACTCGTTCAACCTCGACGGTTCGACCCTGTACCAGTCGATCGCCGCGATCTTCATTGCTCAGCTGTACGGCATCGATCTGTCGATCAGCCAACAACTGCTGCTGGTGCTGACCCTGATGGTCACCTCCAAAGGTATCGCCGGTGTACCGGGTGTGTCCTTCGTGGTGCTGCTGGCGACTCTGGGCAGCGTGGGTATTCCGCTGGAAGGTCTGGCGTTCATCGCCGGTGTCGACCGCATCATGGACATGGCGCGTACCGCTCTGAACGTGATTGGTAATGCTTTGGCGGTACTGGTTATCGCGCGTTGGGAAGGCATGTACGACGACGCCAAGGGCCAGCGCTACTGGAACTCCCTGCCGCACTGGCGCAGCAAGGAAAAACTGCCAGCAGGCGAAATCTCGAAGCCGTAATGCAAAACCCTGTGGGAGCGAGCTTGCTCGCGAAGAGGCCGGCACATTCAACAATTATGTTGATTGACACACCGCCTTCGCGAGCAAGCTCGCTCCCACAGTGATTGATGCAAGGCTTACCAACAAACCCCGGAGAAATCCGGGGTTTGTCGTTTCTGGCGACCCCGTTATCATTCGCCGCATTCTTCGGGGGATTTGACTGATGCTTAATGGCCTGTGGCTTGGCTTCTTCATCGTGGCAGCCGTATCGGCGCTGGCGCAGTGGCTGATCGGCGGCAACGCCGGGATCTTTGCGGCGATGGTGGAAAGCATTTTCGCCATGGCCAAGCTCTCGGTCGAGGTCATGGTGCTGCTGTTCGGCACCCTCACCCTGTGGCTGGGCTTTCTGCGCATTGCCGAGAAGGCCGGGATCGTCGAATGGCTGGCCAAGGTGCTCGGCCCGCTGTTCCTGCGGCTGATGCCGGAAGTCCCACCCGGCCACCCCGCCCTTGGCCTGATCACTTTGAACTTCGCCGCCAACGGCCTCGGTCTGGACAACGCCGCCACGCCGATCGGCCTGAAAGCCATGAAGGCGCTGCAAGAGCTCAATCCCAGTGCCACCATCGCCAGTAACGCGCAAATCCTCTTCCTGGTGCTCAACGCCTCCTCCCTGACCCTGCTGCCGGTGACAATCTTCATGTACCGCGCCCAGCAAGGCGCGCCGGATCCGACGCTGGTGTTCCTGCCGATCCTGCTGGCGACCAGTTGCTCGACGATCGTCGGCTTCCTCTCGGTGGCGTTCATACAGCGGCTGCGCATCTGGGATCCGGTGGTGTTGGCTTATCTGATTCCCGGCGCGCTGATTCTCGGTGGCTTTATGGCGCTGCTCGGCACGCTTTCGGCGACGGCTTTGGCGGGATTGTCGTCGATCCTCGGCAATCTCACGCTGTTTGGGTTGATCATGCTGTTTTTGCTGATCGGCGCTTTGAAGAAGGTGAAGGTTTACGAGGCGTTTGTCGAAGGCGCCAAAGAAGGCTTCGACGTGGCGAAGAATCTGCTGCCGTATTTGGTGGCGATGCTTTGTGCGGTCGGCGTACTGCGTGCCTCCGGGGCGCTGGACTTTGGTCTGGACGGTATTCGTCATCTGATCGAGTGGGCCGGTTGGGACACGCGGTTTGTCGATGCGTTGCCGACGGCGATGGTCAAACCGTTCTCCGGCAGTGCGGCGCGGGCGATGTTGATCGAGACGATGAAGACCTCGGGCGTCGACAGCTTCCCGGCGCTGGTCGCGGCGACGATTCAGGGCAGTACCGAGACCACGTTCTATGTGTTGGCCGTGTACTTCGGCGCGGTGGGGATTCAGCGGGCGCGGCATGCGGTGGGGTGTGCGTTGCTGGCGGAGTTTGCCGGTGTCGTGGGTGCGATCTTCGTCTGCTACTGGTTCTTCGGCTAACCACAAATCCAAACTGTAGGAGTGAGCCTGCTCGCGATAGCGGTTTATCAGTCGCCATCATCGGTGACTGTCAGTCCGCTATCGCGAGCAGGCTCACTCCTACAGGGGATTTGTGGTGAGTCAGGGGGTCGGGGGGGCTAGTTTCTGACCCTGGTCGACGGCCCAGGCAACAACTTTCGCGGTCAGTCGATCACTGGCCTGACCAAACCCGGCGACCACCGCTGGCACCTGCACATCGTTCAGAGGCTGACGCTCCTCAAACCGGCGGCTGGCCAGAATCCGCTGGTCATAACCGCGCACCAGCAACGCATCGACCCGCACCACGACGCTGGCCTGCGTGCCCTGATACTCGGTCTGAAACGCCTGCAAATTCCCGCCCAATTCCAGATCCGCGGCAAAGTTGCTGTCATCGGTACTGAGCAACGTCACCCGGCCATCGCGCTGAAAGCCGTCGAGCAAACGATTACGCACCAGCACCGGCGCCGGATCGCTCCAGCGCGAGCCCTTGTAGCTGCTGATCACGTCGCCCTGCGGAATCACCGCAATCGTCGGCCGGTTCAACGCCTCACTGGCCTGCAGCTTGTTCAGCCGCAACGACCAGGACTGAGTCGCCGGTGAAATGGTCGAGGCGGGCGCCTGGGCAGTCGGCAGGCGATAGACATCCGACGGCTCGGACTCGGGCAGAATCGAGCAGGCGCTGATCAAGGAAAAACCGGCAGCGAAGAGGGCAAGTCGAGTCAGCTTCATGGCGTGAATTCCTTGTTCTTGTCACGGCCCAGCAAGTAGCCGCTGGGATTGGCCTCAAGGCGTTGCGAGATGGCGCGCAACGAAGTCAGCGTCTCGCGCAGTTCGCGGATCGCCGGGGCCAGGCCATTCAGGCCCTGCATGCCATTGTCGAGGGAGTTTTCGTTTTTGCTGAGCAAGGTGCTGATGGTGGTCGTGCTTTGTTCCAGCGACTTCATCGCTTGCTCGGCGCTGCCCAGTGCCTGTTTGCCCTGGTCGTTGATCAAACCGTTGGCGTTACGCATCAGCAGCGACGTCTGTTCGAGCATGCTGCCGGCCTGTTTACCGACGGTCGCCAGTTGCTGCATGGCTTGCTTGATGTCACCGCGCTGATCGTTGATCGTCCCGGTGGTTTGCTCCAGATGGGCGAGGGTTTTGCTCACGCGCTCGACGTTCTCGGCAGAGAACATCTGATTGGCATTCTGCAGCAGCGCAGTGATGCCGGTCATCAAATCGTTGGAGTCATTGAGCAAGCGCGAAATAGGCGAGGGCGAGGCGACGATGGTCGGCAGATTACCGTCATGCCCACGCAGTTTCGGGCTCTCGGGCGTGCCGCCGCTGAGCTGGATGATCGAAGTGCCGGTGATCCCGGCCAGCGCCAGTTTGGCCTGGGTGTCTTCCTTGACCGGCGTATCACCGGCCAGACGAATCCGCGCCAGCACCCGCCGCGGATCCTTTGGATCAAGGCGCAGATTGATCACATCGCCGACCTTGATCCCGCTGTACTGCACCGGGCTGCCCTTGGACAGGCCGCTGACCGCCTCGCTGAAGACAATCTCGTAATCCTTGAACTCGGTGTCGACGCTGGACTTGGCCAAGAACAGACCGAAGAGCAGGGCGCCTGCCACCACGATCACGGTGAACAGGCCGATCAACACATGATGCGCTCGGGTTTCCATGTCAGACCTCGTTAAGCAATTTGGCGGCGTCCAGCGCCGAGCGGCCGCGCGGGCCGTGGAAGTATTCGTGAATCCACGCGTCGTCGGTTTCCGAGACGACGTCGATAGGCCCTGCCACCAGCACTT
The DNA here is from genome assembly GCF_054070155.1 of Pseudomonas sp. SDT291_1_S447. Classification (NCBI taxonomy): domain Bacteria; kingdom Pseudomonadati; phylum Pseudomonadota; class Gammaproteobacteria; order Pseudomonadales; family Pseudomonadaceae; genus Pseudomonas; species Pseudomonas sp. SDT291_1_S447. The sequence continues at coordinate 97,979 of NZ_JBSVXS010000003.1, read as the reverse complement.
TTTTCTGCGCCAGCACCGCCACACGGTCGGTAATGGTGTAGAGCGTGTCGAGGTCGTGGGTCACCAGAAACACGCTGAGGCCGAGCGCATCGCGCAAGGTCAGGATCAATTGATCGAATTGCGCCGCGCCAATCGGATCGAGGCCAGCAGTGGGCTCATCGAGAAACAGGATGTCCGGATCCAGCGCCAGGGCCCGGGCCAGCGCGGCGCGCTTGATCATGCCGCCGGACAGCGAGGCCGGGTATTTGTCCGCCGCCGACAGTGGTAATCCAGCCAGCGCCAGCTTCACCGCCGCCAAGTGCTCGGCGTCGTTGCGGCTCAGGCCGGCGTGTTCGATAAGAGGCAGGGCGACGTTCTCGGTGACCGTCAGCGACGAGAACAACGCGCCTTTCTGAAACAGCACGCCAAAACGCCGCTCGACCAGCGAACGCTCATGCTCGGACAGGCTCGGCAGGTTCTTGCCAAACACTTTGACCATGCCTTCGCTGGGCCGGCGCAAACCGACGATGCTGCGCAGCAACACCGATTTGCCGCTGCCGGAGCCGCCGACCACGGCGAGGATTTCGCCTTTGTACAAATCCAGATCGAGGTTCTCGTGCACGCTCTGGCTGCCGAAGCGATTGCACAGGCCATGGACTTCGATCACCGCCTCCGAGGGCGCGCGGGGTAGACGACTCACCAGCCCATCTCCATGAAGAACAGTGCGGCCACCGCGTCGAGCACGATCACCACGAAAATCGATTGGACCACGGCGGACGTGGTGTGGGCACCGACCGACTCGGCACTGCCGCTGACCTTGAAGCCTTCCAGGCAACCAATCGCGGCAATGATGAAGGCGAAGATCGGCGCCTTCACCAAGCCTACGAGAAAGTGCTGAACGCCGATGTCCGACTGCAACAACGTCAGGAACATCGCCGGCGAGATATCCAGCGATACCGCGCAGACCACGCCGCCGCCGATAATCCCGCAGAGCATCGCCAGGAAGGTCAGCATCGGCAACGCCACCAGCATCGCCAGCACGCGCGGCACCACCAGCAGCTCCATCGGATCGAGGCCGAGGGTGCGGATCGCGTCGATTTCTTCGTTGGCTTTCATCGAGCCAATCTGTGCGGTGAAGGCACTGGCGGTGCGCCCGGCCATCAGGATCGCCGTGAGCAGCACGCCGAATTCGCGCAGAAACGAGAACCCCACCAGGTCCACGGTAAAAATCGTCGCGCCGAAACTGGCCAGCACCGTGGCGCCGAGAAACGCCACCACCGCGCCGACCAGAAAGGTCAGCAAGGCCACGATCGGCGCGGCATCGAGGCCGGTCTGTTCGATGTGCGCAATCATTGGGGTGATGCGCCAGCGCTTGGGCCGAAACAGGCTGCGCGCGATGGTTTCCATGATCAGGCCGACAAAACCGAGCAGTTGCAGGGTGTCTTGCCAAACGGTGTCGACGGCGCGACCAATGCGCGTCAGCAGTTGCACGCTGACGCTGATCTCCGGTTCCTTGATCGGCACACAGAAGTCGCTCATCGAGCAGTACACGGTTTGCAGCAGCGCGCGGTCGGCGGAGGTCAGGGTGCAATCGGGGTGTTCGGCGGATTTGCCCAGGCGTTCGGAACCGAGCAGTTCGACCAGCAACGAAGCGCCAGCGGTGTCGAGGGCGCCGAGGCTGTTGAGGTCGATCGGGGTGTTGGCGTCGTACTGGCCGTGGAGCTTTTCGCTAAGCGTCTTGAGCTCGGCGTAATGGGCAAGCGTCCAGTCCCCGGTGACCCGCAAGCGGGCAGGGCTGATCGACGTGTCCAGTTGGGCATTACCGCTGATCGAGCTGCTGGTCATAAGCTCCGTGCTTGTTCGGCCTTTATGCGAACTAACGTAATAGCACGAACCGGATTACTTTTCTTTGATCGCTGTGCTGTCTGTGATTTCGAAGCGCAGTACGCCGATCAACTGGCCATCCTCGGTCAGCACCCGCACCTGCCATTTGCCCGCCGGGTTGCCGGGGAAGTTCTGCTTGTGCGTCCAGGCACGGTAGCCTTCCTTGCGCCCGCCGTGGATGTCGAGGGCGATGCGGTCGACCTCTTTGCCGTTGAATTGCCAGACGTGATAGATCCGCTCATCCAGCCCGCGCGGCGCGTTGATTGCGGTGTAGGCATACAGGCCATCGCCACGAATCTGCTCGGCACTGACCGTGTCGAGGCTGGCGCCGGGGGTGCGGTCCTGCATTTGCGTGCTGATCGCCACGTCGGTCATCCACAGCGTCGCCGGCGGCACCCACGAACGCAGCGCCCAACCGACGCCACCGATACCGACGGTGATGCACAGGATCGCCAAAGCATTGCGCAGCGTGCGGATCGGGAAGATCGACGCCAGACTCGGGAACGACAACAGCACGGCAATGCCCAGCGCCCACTTGAAGCTCTGCGCGGTGGTCAGGTGCATGATTACCGGCAATGCGGTGAGCAGGGCGGCGAACAGGGTCAGGGTGTGCAGCGCGAGAAACGCCCAGCGCCGTGGCGCCAGCCATTTGTAATAGAGCGGATCGACGATCGAGATCAGCGCGGCGACGCTGAGCAGGCCGGTGAAGAACAACTGGCCGCTGTTCCAGGTCGTGGTGATAAAGAAGAACGGCAGGACGAAAAACAGGCTTTCCTGATGGATCATCTGCGTCGCGTAACGCAGCAGCGGCTGGGGAATCTCGCGTTTGAAGATCCGAGTGAAAAGGCCGGTCAGGGTGTTTTCCAGCATCAGCCAGATCCAGCTGAGCAGCATGATTACGGTGATCCAGCTCGCCAGTCCCTGCTGACGATCGACCATGATGAAACTGCCGACCCCGGAGATGAAACCACCAAGCGCAATGACCCCGGGATAGCGCTTCATCAGTTCGAGGATGCGCTGGATCAGGAGCTGTATTTTCGGCATTTGGGCGGTTCACGACTGGATAGGAAAAAACCTCGACAGAGTAGCGCCCGTCGGGCGTTGTGGCGAGGCTGCCGGTCACTTAAAGCCAACGCATTCCCCTGTAGGAGTGAGCCTGCTCGCGATAGCGGTCGTTCAGTCACTATCTCTTCGTCTGGTAGACAGCTATCGCGAGCAGGCTCACTCCTACAGGGTCAGTGTTCGGCGGGTTTGCGGCGGCGGTGCAGGCGCCAGCCGATCAGGATCAACAACACCAGACCCAAGCCACCCGCACTCAACCACAACACCTGATCATCACTGATCAACGGCTTCTCGATCCGCAAATACCCCGGCTGCAACAACAACTCACGCATAGCCTTGTTCGCCGCTTCCAGCGTCACCCCTTGCAGCTCGCGCGCGGGGTTGGCAAAGCGACCGTCCTGATAATCAGCGAGGGCGCTCCAGTAATAATCCGCCATCGCGCTGTTGCCCTGTACCGCCCAAGCCTGATGGGCGATCGAGGCCTGCTTGATCCGCGCAAAGGTGTCCGGGTCGAGGCCGTTTTTCAGCAGATCGGCCTTGAGGTCTTCCAGTACCTGAATGGCTTCATCAACGTCATCGCGATCCAGATCGGCGTTGAGGCTCATGAAACCGACGCCGCCAAACACCTCACGCTCAGCCCACGGCCCGTACGACAATCCGTGATTGAGGCGGATCTGTCGGTACAGCGCCCAGTCGAGGTAATCCTTGAGAATGTCGAAGGTCTGGTCGTACTGATCATCGATCACCGGCTCCGGCACTAGCCAGTGCAGCTTGGCGCTGTCGCCAATAAAACCTCGGGTGAGGGTGCGTTCATGGGCGGCGCTGGTACGGATATCCGGCAGCGGCCGATGCTCGCTCGGCTCGACCGCTTCGAGTGCGCCCCAAGTGCGCTCCAGATAGGCCGGCAGCAGTTTGTCGAGTTCGCCGACGACGATCAGGGTCATGTTGTTTGGCGCGTACCAGGCTTTGCGCACCTTTTCCAACTGCTCCTGAGTCAGGTGACCGACTTCGGCACGCTGCGGGCATTTCAGGCCCAGTTCGACGGCGAGTTGATTGCTTGCGGTGTGGCCGAGATCCTGACGATCGAGAAAACGTTGCAGGCGTGTGTAATGGCCGCCGTCCTCACGTTCAACCACACGCTTGGCGGCGTTGATGGCGTTGTCGTCGATGCGCGTTTGTGTGAGCAGAGCGAGCAGCAGGTCGAGCACTTTGCGCTGGTTTTTCGCCGGCGCTTCGATGACGAAGGTGGTATCGGCGTTGCTGGTGAACGCATTCCAGTCACCGCCCAGCGCTTGCATGCGTTCTTCCAGCCCCCCTTCGCCAGTGGCGTCGATGCCGCTGAACAACAAATGCTCAAGCAGGTGCGGCAACTCCTTGTCATCGCAATCGAAATCATCAAGGCCGACGCCGACCACCAGCCGGATCGCCACGTGCCCGCGTTCGGTGCCGGGCTTGAGCATCAGTTGCAAACCATTGGGCAGCGCATAGCCTTCGACCTGAAAACGATCCAGGGCGAAGGAGGGGAATGAACCGAGCAACAGACAGGCGAACAACAGGCAACGCATAACAGGCTTCCATACGGCTGATTTGGAGATCCGTGTCGTCAGTCAGGGCCCCATCGCGAGCAGGCTCACCCCTACATTTGGAATGCGTCCCCCCTGTAGGAGTGAGCCTGCTCGCAATAGCGGCCTGAAGGCTGAATCAATGTAACTGACTAACCCCAGCCCCAGACGTTCAAGGCGAATGCGTAATGTCGCTCATATCATCCGCCGCCAGCGCCCCGGTATCCGCCGTTTCCAGCACCACATACGCGCTGCCACAAAACAGCGAATTGAGCCGTCTCATGTCGGCAATCAACTCCAGGTGCAGCGAACTGGTCTCGATACTCTGCACGATCTTGCGTTGCAAACGGCTGACATGCGCATGGGCCAACCGGCGTTCCTGCGCGCGAAAGCGCCGTTTCTCGCGCAGCAACTGCCGAGCGCTTTCGCGGTCGCTGCTGAGAAATACCGACAGGCCCAAGCGCAAATTGGCGATCAATTGCTGCTGCAATCCGGCCAGATCCTCCAGGCCTTCTTCGGAAAACGAGCGACGCTGCGAAGTCTTCTGCTGCTGAATCTTGCGCAGCATGCGTTCGATCAGATCACTGGCCAGTTTCAGGTTGATCACCAGTTCGATGATCTCCGCCCAGCGCCGGCTGTCATGCTCGCCGAGGTCCTCACGGGGCATCTGTGCCAGATACAGCTTGATCGCGCTGCACAGCGACTCGATGTCATCGCTCAGCCGACGGATTTCCTGGGTGACGGCGGTCTGCTTGCCGCGCAACACATCGAGCGTCGCATCAAGCATGTTGTCGAGCAGATCGCCCATGCGCAGGGTTTCCCGCGCGGCGTTGGCCAGCGCCAGGCTCGGCGTCACCAGCGCCGTCGCGTCGAGGTGACGCGGTTTGGCGGTGCCGTTGACCTCCGGCCGCTCCGGCAGTAGCCACGCACACAGGCGCGCCATCGGCCCGACGCTTGGCAGCAGAATCAGGCAGCGCGCGGTGTTGTAGAGCAAGTGGAAGCCGATGACCATTTCCTGCGGGCTGAAATCGAGGCTGTCGATCCAGTGCACCAGCGGGTCGAGCACCGGGATGATCAGCAGCAGGCCGATCAGTTTGTACAGCAGACTGCCCAGCGCCACTTGCCGGCCAGCGGCGTTCTGCATGCTGGTGCTCATAAAGGCGAGAATGCCGCTGCCGATGTTGGCGCCGATCACCAGACCAATTGCCACCGGTAAACTGATGACCGCAGCACCGGCCAGCGTCGCGGTGAGCAGCACGGCGGCGAGGCTGGAGTAGGAAATCATCGCGAACAACGCGCCGACCAAGGCGTCGAGAAGGATATCGCCAGTCAGCGAAGCGAAAATCACCTTCACACCTTGGGCATGGGTGATCGGCGCGGCGGCTTCGACGATCAGTTGCAGCGCGAGAATGATCAGCCCCAGACCGATGCTGACCCGACCCATCTGCCCGAGGCGCGTCTGTTTGCGCGACAGAAAGAAAATCACCCCGAGAAAAATCAGCAGCGGCGACAGCCACGACAGGTCGAAGGTCAGCACCCGCGCCATCAGCGCGGTACCTACGTCGGCGCCGAGCATGGTCGCCAGCGCCGGGGTCAGCGCCATCAGGCCCTGGCCGACGAAAGAGGTAACGAGCATGGCCGTGGCATTGCTGCTCTGCACCATCGCGGTAACGACGATGCCGGCGACAAAGGCCAGCCAGCGCTTGGACATGTTCTGGCCAATCACATGGCGCAGGTTGGTGCCGTACACCCGCAGGATGCCGGTTCGAACGATGTGCGTGCCCCAGATCAGCAGGGCGACGGCGGAAAGCAGATTGAGCAGGGTGAGCATACAAACCCCCTGTAGTAGCAGCGCCCCAGAGGGGCAAGTGGACGGTACCGCGCGGTTTCTACGTTTTTGATACTTAAGCTGTAGTTGGCTAACGGTCTGGGCGCCAGCATTGCACAGCTAAAGTGTGGATTGAAACAAAAGTGTCATGAAAAGCGCTTCATACACTCACCGGAATCAACCACAAACAAATGTAGGAGTGAGCCTGCTCGCGATAGGGCCATCAGCCTCAACATTGATGTTGACTGAAAGACCGCTATCGCGAGCAGGCTCACTCCTACAAGAGGTGTTGCCTGAAGACTACCGGGTTACTGGCCCGGAATGTCCTTGCGCAGTTTCACCGGGTCTTGCTGCTGTCGCTTCTTGGCCATTGCGCCGCGCAGCTTGATGTTGATCGCTTCCACCGCCAGCGAGAACGCCATGGCGAAGTAGACGTAGCCTTTCGGTACATGCACATCGAACGACTCGGCGATCAGCACGGTACCGACCACCAGCAGGAACGACAGCGCCAGCATCTTCAGCGACGGGTGCTTGTCGATGAACTCGCTGATCTTGCCCGAGGCCAGCATCATCACCAGCACTGCTACGACAATCGCCGCGACCATCACTGGCACGTGAGAAACCATGCCCACGGCAGTGATAACAGAGTCCAGCGAGAAGACGATGTCGATGATCGCGATCTGGATGATGGTGTAGAGGAAGTTGCCACCCTTGCCGCCGGGGGTTTCGTCGCTTTCATCTTCGCCTTCCAGCGCGTGGTACATCTCTTGCGAGCTCTTCCACAGCAGGAACAGGCCACCGAAGAACAGGATCAGGTCGCGGCCGGAAATGCCTTGGCCGAACACTTCGAACAGGTCAGCGGTGAGGCGCATGACCCAAGTGATCGACAGCAGCAACAGGATGCGCGTGATCATGGCCAGGCCAAGACCGAAGATCCGGGTGCGCTGCTGCATGTGTTTGGGCATGCGGCTGACCAGGATCGAAATCATGATGATGTTATCGATGCCGAGGACGATTTCCAGGGCGGTCAGGGTGAAGAAGGCAACCCAGATTTCGGGGTTGGTCAGCCATTCCATGTGTATTCCTTTGAGCGATTGTTAAACCGAAAAAGGTCCGGGCTTCAAACCGCGAAGCCAGGACCCGAAACGGTGAGTCTTGGGCTTATAGAGTGCTGAACACCGGGAAAGTCCCCAACAGCAGTGCAGCAATCAGGATGCAGATACAAACCAGGATCGCCCATTTCAGGGTGAAACGCTGGTGGTCACCAAAATCAATACCGGCCAGGGCCACCAACAGATACGTCGATGGCACCAACGGGCTCAGCAAGTGGACGGGCTGACCGACGATCGAGGCACGGGCCATTTCCACTGCAGTGATCCCATAGTGGCTGGCGGCTTCGGCCAACACCGGCAACACGCCATAGTAGAACGCATCGTTGGACATGAAGAAGGTGAACGGCATGCTCACCAGCGCCGTGATCACGGCCAGATACGGGCCGAGGAAATCCGGAATCACTGCCAACAGGCTCTTCGACATCGCATCGACCATGCCGGTGCCGGACAGGATACCGGTGAAGATACCCGCCGCAAAGATCAGCCCGACCACTGCCAGCACGCTACCGGCGTGAGCCGCGACGCGATCCTTCTGCATCTGCAGGCAAGGGTAGTTGACGATCATGGCAATACTGAACGCGACCATGAACAGCACCGGCAACGGCAGCAGACCGGCGATCAGGGTGCACATCAGGCCGAAGGTCAGGGCGCCGTTGAACCAGATCAGTTTCGGACGGCGGGCATCCGGGAACTGCGACACGCTGATTTCGCTGTGATCGATATCATCGCCAACCAGATGCAGCTCACCCAGACGCGCACGCTCACGTTTACCGTAGAAGTAGGCGATGACCAGGATCGCCAAAACACCCGCCGCCATCGCCGGAATCATCGGCACGAAAATGTCCGACGGATCGACATGCAACGCACTCGCCGCACGGGCAGTCGGGCCGCCCCATGGGGTCATGTTCATCACGCCACCGGCGAGGATGATCAGACCGGCCATGATCCGCGGGCTCATGCCGATGCGGCTGTACAGCGGCAGCATGGCGGCCACGCAGATCATGTAAGTGGTCGCGCCGTCACCATCAAGGGAAACGACGAGCGCCAGTACGGCGGTGCCGACCGAAACCTTCAGCGGGTCACCCTTGACCAGTTTGAGAATCTTGCGCACGGCCGGGTCGAACAGGCCGGAATCGATCATCAGGGCGAAATAGAGAATGGCGAACATCAGCATCACGCCAGTCGGCGCGAGCTTGGTGATGCCTTCGAGCATCATCGGACCGATCTTCGGTGCAAAACCGCCGAACAGCGCGAAGACAATCGGGATGATGATCAGAGCGATCAGCGCGGACAGGCGCTTGGTCATGATCAGGAACATGAACGTGATGACCATGGCGAAGCCAAGGAAAGTCAGCATGGGAATACTCCAGGCGTAGCGCGGCTAGTTAAATGAGCGGATCGGGTGGATCAGCGCAGAACGGGAAGCACGAGACGTACGGGCGGAGTTGAAGCGAGGAGGCGGGATACAGAGGACATCAGAATCACCATTGTTGTTGTTAATTGGGCCGTTCGTGCGAGGTATCACACGCATTGGCCAACCGGTCTGTTGCCGGAAGTGAGGCGATCCTAATCCGGGAAGCTTTCAGCTACCTTTCGCTGCAGAAAGCTTTGAATGAACGGTCAACCGGTCGTCGGATGCGATCTAAAGTCAATAAACACGGGAAGGGGGAGCTTCGAGATGGGCGAATTGCACAGCGGCGGCTGCCATTGCGGACACATTCGTTATCAGTTCAGTGGGGCGTTGCAGGACATCGCTCACTGCCATTGTTCGATTTGCCGCAAGGTCAGCGGTGGAATCGTCACGACGTGGATCACCGTGCCAGCGGTGAATTTTCAATGGCTGGCCGCTACGCCGGCGCGTTATGACTCATCCGACAGTTGCGCGCGGTACTTCTGCCCACGTTGCGGCGCGCAACTGGCGTTGGTGACGTTGCTCAGCCCTGAAAGCATCGACGTGACCATCGCCACACTTGATCAGCCGGAACTGGCGCCGGCCGACCGCCATATCTGGACCGACAGCCAATTGCCCTGGCTGCACCTGGACGAGCATCTGCCGGGCGAAGCCGAAGAAACGCTGTGATCAGAAAACAGACAGATTCAGCGGCCTGATCGCACCCATCCAGATCGCATGCTCAGTGTGGTCGAGCAAATCATTGCCGGTGTCCGGGTGCAGGAATACCACCAGGCCTTGGCGATTGAGCGCCAGCCACGGCAGTACATCGGCGATCAGCTCCGGGCCGAAGGCCAATTGGCAGCTCCAGTCCGGATGCGGGCCGACCGGGCGTTCGTGGACGCGGCCCATTTTCAATGGAAACAACTGCGCGGCTTGCTCACACAACGCGCGCGCCTGATCGATGGTGCCGGCGTCGAAATAGACGTGGGCGTGGTAACCCTTGATCGCTTGCATCTGAAAGCCTCTGAATCGGTTCGAACCCTCGGCGTTGCCCGTATGTCACACGCCATACAAGGGATAACAAAAGGGATCAGCCATGAAAAATGCCGAAACCCCGGCGGTAAAAGTGGTGCTCTATGGTGCCATGAGTAGCCTGGGCAGCGCGTTGATGGCTGAATTGCTGCGCCGTCAGCATGAAGTCATTGCCATTCTCGACGATCTGACCGCGCTCGCGCCGCGTCCCGGATTACGCACCAAGAGCGGCGACCTGTTCGATTCCGAGAGGGTCAATCAAAGTGTGGCCGGCAGTTCGGTGGTCATCTGCTTATTGGATGCGCCGGGTTTGCCATTCAGCAGCGATCACGTTGAGCGCTCTGTCGTACTCGGCCCCGTCGAGCAGGTGCTGGCCGTCGACGCATTGGTCGATGGACTGCAAGCCGCCAATGTTTCGCGACTGTTTCTGGTGGGGGATTTTGCCGTGCTTGATGAGCCGGATGTCGATGATCGCCTGCAACGCCATGCCGCCGAAGAAATTCTCGAAGCCGTGCAAAGCAGCCCGCTGCACTGGACGCTGGTGAATGCGCCGCACGGTGTGGCCGGGCTGACCATTGAGCATTTCAGTCAAGTAGGCGGCAACCTGGAACCGGGTCTGGCCGAACCGCTGGAGCGGCTGAATCGCGTGGCGGTGGGCATAGCCGATGAGCTAAGGCTGAATTTGCATGTGGGGCAGCATGTGAATTTTGTGGCGGCTTCAGATTCGTAAAAGATCGCAGCCTGCGGCAGCTCCTACATGAGATCGGTGTAGGAGCTGCCGCAGGCTGCGATCTTTTGATCTTCAAACCGCAATCGAAGGCAGCTCCAGCCCACTCAAGGACTCCGCACTGCTCGCCTGTTCCGCCATCAACCAATCGACAAACTGCTGAATCAGCGCGCCCCGACGTTTGCGTTGCGGCAGCACCACGTAATAACCCAACCGCGACAGCGTCGTTTCAGCAATCGGCCGGCATAACAAACCCTGACTCAGCAAGTTATCCACAAGGTGGCGCCAGCCAATCGCCACGCCTTGGCCGCCAATCGCCGCTTGAATCAACAGCGTGTAATTGTCGAAGCGCAATTGCCCCGGCGCCGGCGGTGTATTGATACCGAGTTCACGGAACAGACCACTCCAGTCAAACCAGTTGCTGCTGTTTTCCCCGCGCAGGTGCAACAACGGAAACTCCAGTAACGCCTGAGCAGGCAGGGGCAGGGCGCGATCCTTGAGCAATTGCGGACTGCACACCGGGAACACTTCCTCGCTGAACAACCAATGGCTTTCACCCTGTTTAAAGCGCCCATCGCCAAACAGGATCGCCACGTCGATGTCGGTGCGCAGCATGTTGTGGTTGCGTTCGCTGGTCACCAGGCTCACGTCAACCTGCGGATTGGCTTCGTGAAAACGGTGCAAGCGTGGCATTAACCAATAAGCGGCGAAGGCAAAATCGGTGGCGACCTGCAGCACCTCATGCTGCTGTTGTGCGCTGATCGCGCTCAATCCAGCGTCGATATTCTGCAAACCTAAAGAAACTTGCTCAAACAGGATCGCGCCGACCTCGGTCAGCTCGATGCCTCGGTAGATTCGGTCAAACAGGCGCGTGCCGAGCTGTTCTTCCAGCCGTTTGATCTGCTGGCTGATCGCCGGTTGCGTGGTGCCAAGCTCAACCGCGGCAGCAGTAAAACTGCGCTGCCGAGCCGCCGCTTCGAAGGCGCGGAGCAGGTCGAGCGACAGATCACCCAAGGCTTCATACATAAGCTGTGCTTATCCTAGTCATTGTCCGGCACGGGCTTTACCGGATACAGCATGGACTCCATGCTCGATCGCAGCAATGTCGCATAAATATTCACTATGGAATGCCGCGATCACATGAAGCGCAAGAATATTCTTTTCATCATGGCCGATCAGATGGCCGCGCCAATGTTGCCGTTTTACGGCCCTTCGCCGATCAAACTGCCGAATCTTTCCCGCCTCGCCGCCCAAGGCGTGGTGTTCGACGCCGCTTACTGCAACAGCCCGTTGTGCGCGCCGTCGCGTTTTACCCTGGTCAGTGGCCAGTTGCCGAGCAAGATCGGTGCTTATGACAACGCCGCTGATTTCCCTGCCGATGTGCCGACTTACGCCCATTACCTGCGCCGCCTCGGTTATCGCACCGCGCTGTCGGGCAAGATGCATTTCTGTGGCCCCGATCAGTTGCACGGCTACGAAGAACGCCTGACCAGCGATATCTACCCGGCCGACTATGGCTGGGCAGTGAATTGGGATGAGCCGGATGTGCGGCCAACCTGGTATCACAACATGTCTTCGGTACTGCAGGCCGGTCCGTGTGTGCGTACCAACCAACTCGATTTTGATGAAGAGGTGGTGTTCAAGGCGCAGCAATACCTGTTCGATCACATTCGCGAGGAGGGCGATCAGCCGTTCTGCCTGACCGTATCAATGACTCACCCACACGACCCGTACACCATTCCCAAGGCGTTCTGGGATTTGTACGACGATGCAGATATCCCGTTGCCTACAACGCCGGATCAACACGAACTCGATCCGCACTCGCAGCGCCTGCTCAAAGTTTACGACCTGTGGGATAAACCACTGCCTGTGGATAAGATTCGCGATGCGCGCCGGGCGTACTTCGGTGCCTGCAGCTATATCGACGCCAACGTCGGCAAACTTCTGCAAACCCTCGAAGAAACTGGACTGATCGATGACACCATCATTGTCTTCTCCGGTGACCACGGCGACATGCTTGGCGAGAAAGGCCTCTGGTACAAAATGCACTGGTACGAAATGGCGGCCCGTGTGCCCCTGTTGATAAGTGCCCCGGGACAATTCGCTGCCGGACGTGTCAGCGCTGCGGTATCGACCGCTGACCTGTTGCCAACCTTCGTTGAACTGGCCGGCGGCACACTGGAACCAGGCTTGCCGCTGGACGGCCGCTCACTGGTTTCACACCTGCAAGGGCAGGGCGGTCATGACGAAGTGTTCGGCGAATACATGGCCGAGGGCACCGTCAGCCCGTTGATGATGATCCGTCGCGGTGCCTACAAATTTATCTACAGTGAAAGCGACCCTTGTCTGCTCTTCGACGTAGAAAACGATCCGCGCGAACTGGAAGAACTCAGCCAATCGCCGCAGCATCGCCCGCTGTTCGACGATTTTCTTGCCGAAGCGCGGGCCAAATGGGACATTCCGGCGATTCATCGGCAAGTCCTCGCCAGCCAGCGCCGCCGGCGTTTTGTTGCCGACGCGCTGACCATCGGCAAGCTGAAGAGCTGGGATCACCAGCCGCTGGTGGACGCCAGTCAGCAGTACATGCGCAACCACATCGATCTCGATGATCTGGAGCGCAAAGCACGTTATCCACAACCCTGCCAAAACCAATAATGTTAAGGGGAAGTCCATGCGCAAGTTATCCACAGTAGTGACGGTTGGCCTGATCGCGTTGAGCAGCGCTTCGGCCTTCGCCGAGCAGAGCTGCGACACGGTGAAGATGGCCGATCCGGGCTGGAGCGACATCGCCGCGACCAATGCGATCACCGGGTTTCTGCTGGACGGCATGGGCTACAAGGCCAAGGTCGACACCCTCGCGGTGCCGATCACCTTTGGCGGTTTGAAGGATGGCCAGGTGGATGTGTTCCTCGGCAACTGGATGCCGGCGCAGCAGGGCTTCTATGACAAGTTCGTCGCCACCGGTGACGTCACGCAATTGGCGAAGAACCTCGACGGCACCGAGTTCACCCTCGCCGTACCGGATTACGTGTGGGATGCGGGTGTGCATAACTTTGCCGACCTGAACAAATACGCGGACAAATTCGACAAGAAGATCTACGGCATCGGCTCGGGCGCGCCGGCAAACATCTCGCTGCAGGAGATCATCAAGAAGAACGACTTCGACATGGGCCAGTGGAAGCTGATCGAGTCCAGCGAACAGGCGATGCTGGCGGAAGTGTCGCGGGCGGTGAAGAAGCAGAAATTCGTCACCTTCCTCGGCTGGACTCCGCACCCGATGAACGTGCAGTTGAAGATGCATTACCTCAAGGGCGGCGAGAAGTACTTTGGCGACACTGGCAGCGTGTTTACGCTGACGCGTAAAGGGTATGCCGAGGCGTGTCCGAATGTGGGTAAGTTGCTGACCAATCTGTCGTTCACGCAGGAGATGGAGAACAGCATCATGGCTGAGGTGGTGAATAAGAAGGTCACCAATGCCGAAGCGGCGAAGACGTGGATCAAGGCGAATCCGGCGGTGTTGGACAAGTGGCTGGATGGGGTGAAGACCGTGGATGGCAAGGATGCGTTGGCGGCGGTGAAAGCGAAGCTTTGATCGTGGGGTTGCCGGAATTTTGCTTGGCTTGAGATTTTTGCCCCCTCACCCCAGCCCTCTCCCCCAGAGGGGGCGAGGGGGAAAGGGAGCCGATATTTGTTGCATTCAAAACTTGCGTTCAACTGTGAAATCGCAGGTTGATGAATCTCTTACAAACACAAAGGTCAGTCCCCTCTCCCTCCGGGAGAGGGCTAGGGTGAGGGGCCTTTCCCCTGGCACCCTGATAACCTTGAACAAAACCCCAACCGCGAGGACCCATGGCCTTCCCCAGCCGCCACTCTCTCTTGCCCTTCCTCACCTGGCTACCGCGGCAAACCCGCGCCAGCGTCGGACGGGATCTGATCGTCGGCCTCAGCGGTGCGATTCTCGCGTTACCCCAGTCGATCGCCTACGCGCTGATCGCCGGTCTGCCACCTGAATATGGCCTCTACGCCGCAATCATCCCGGTGCTGATTGCCTGCCTGTGGGGTTCGTCGTGGCATTTGATCTGTGGCCCGACGGCAGCCATTTCGATCGTGCTGTTTGCCAGCGTCAGTCCCTTAGCGGTCCCGGCGTCGCAGGACTACATCACCCTGATCTTGTTGCTGACCTTGCTTGCCGGAATTTTCCAATGGCTGCTCGGCCTGCTGCGCTTCGGTGCGCTGGTGAATTTCGTTTCGCATTCAGTGGTGCTGGGGTTCACTCTTGGCGCGGCGGTGGTGATCGCCATCGGGCAGTTGCCGAATCTGTTGGGGCTGGAGTTGCCGGCCAAAGCCACGGCGCTGGCGAGTCTGATGGATCTGCTGCATCACCTCAGGGCTGTGGATAAACCTTCGTTGGTACTCGGTGTGGCGACGGTGGTTGTCGGTGTGGTGTTGAAACAATTACTGCCGCGCTGGCCGACGCTGTTGATAACCCTCGCTTTGGCCAGCCTGCTGGTGTGGCTGTGGCCGGCGATGTTCGGCCATGTGCATCTGGTCAGCGCTTTTGTCGGACGGTTGCCGCCGTTCAGTGCGTTGCCGCTGGATCTCGATTTGATCTTGCGCCTGCTGCCGAGCGCCGTCGCAGTGGGCATGCTCGGGTTGGTCACCAGTCTGTCGATTGCCCGCTCGATTTCGGCACGTTCGCAGCAATTGCTCGATGCCAATCAGGAAGTCCGCGCGCAGGGCTTGTCGAATATTGTCGGGGCGTTCTTTTCCGGATCGTTGTCGGCTGGCTCGTTTACTCGCTCGGGATTGAGTTATGAGGCGGGCGCTTGCTCGCCGCTGGCCGGGGTGTTTTCGGCGATCTGGGTCGCGCTGTTCGCGATATTTGGCGCCGGGCTGATCGCGCACATTCCGATCCCGGCGATGGCCGGGAGCATTCTGCTGATTGCCTGGGGACTGGTGGATCACCGCGGCATTCGTGCCTTGTTGCGGGTTAGCCGCGCCGAGTTCGTGGTCATGGCCCTGACGTGTCTGGCGACGTTGCTGCTGGAGTTGCAGACGGCGATTTATGCCGGTGTGCTGGCCTCGCTGTTCTTCTATCTCAAGCGCACCTCGCAACCGCGCGTGCAGCATTGGCGCGATGGCGAGGACGATATTTTGCGCGTCGGCGGTTCGATTTTTTTCGGCGCCAGCCATTATCTGCAGGTGAGATTGCAACGCATGCACGGTGCGCGGGTGGTGATCGAGGCGCAGCAGATCAACTTCATCGACTATTCAGGGGTGGAGATGCTGCATCAGGAGGCGCGACGCCTGCTGAGCCAGAATCGCAGCCTGACCTTGCGCCGGGCGCGGCCGCAGGTGGTGGAGGAGTTGCGCAAGCTTGAGGGGCCGGAGAAGTGCCCGATCCGGTTTGAGGATTGATCAAAGACCGGCGGTGCGGCCATTCGCGAGCAAGCTCGCTCCCACATTTGATCGCATTCCACTGTGGGAGCGAGCTTGCTCGCGAAGCTTTTAAAGGGCCAGTTGTCGACGCAGCTCTGTGAGCACGGGCGCCGTGTCTGGGCGCACACCGCGCCACAAAAAGAACGCCTCAGCCGCCTGCTCAGCAAGCATCCCCAAGCCATCCATCGCCACCGCCGCGCCATTCTCGCTGGCCCAGCGGCAGAACGCCGTCGGTTCCTTGCCATACATCATGTCGTAGCACAGGGTCTTGCCCGGCTCGATCAGGCTTGGCGCAATTGGCGGCACATCGCCGGTCAGGCTCGCCGATGTGGCGTTGATGATCACGTCCACCGGCTCACGCAACCAATCAAAACCACTGGCCGACACCGGCCCCAGGTCACAGAACAGCTCCGCCAGCAACTCAGCCTTGTCCACCGTGCGATTGGCGATGATGACTGAGGCCGGTTGCTCCGCCAGCAACGGCTCCAGCGCCCCGCGCACCGCGCCGCCGGCACCGAGCAGCAGGATACGTTTGCCGGTCAGGCTGAACCCGGCATTCACCGTCAGATCCCGCACCAGCCCGGCGCCGTCGGTGTTGTCGCCGAGCAGCGAACCGTCGGCGAGTTTGCTCAAGGTGTTCACCGCGCCGGCCCGCTGCGCACGAGCAGTCAGGCTATTGGCCAAACGGTAAGCGTCTTCCTTGAACGGCACGGTAACGTTGGCGCCGCGACCTTCCTGGAAAAACGCCGTGGCGCAGCCAGCGAAATCATCAAGCGGCGCCAGCAAGGTGCTGTAGTCGAGGCTCTGACCAGTCTGATCAGCGAACAGCTTGTGAATCATCGGCGATTTGCTGTGGCCGATCGGGTTGCCGAAAACGACGTATCGATCCATCGGATGTCCTCAGGCCTCGGCCAGCCAGTCGCGGTCTTGCAGAAAGTACTCGGTCAGGCGCGCTTCTTCGCTGCCAGGCTCGGCCTTCCAGTCATAGCCCCAGCGCACTTGCGGCGGCAGCGACATCAGGATCGACTCGGTACGCCCGCCCGATTGCAGGCCGAACAGCGTGCCACGGTCATAAACCAGGTTGAACTCGACGTAACGACCACGGCGGAATTCCTGGAATTCACGCTGCTGCGCGGTGAAGGCATCGTTTTTACGGCGCTGCACGATCGGCAGGTAGGCGTCGATGTAAGCGTCGCCGATGGCGCGCATGAAGGCGAAGCTGGTGTCGAAGTCCCACTCGTTCAGGTCATCGAAGAACAGGCCGCCGATACCGCGCGGTTCGTGGCGATGCTTGATGTGGAAGTAGGTGTCGCACCAGGCTTTGTAGCGCGGGTAAACGTCCGCCCCGAACGGCGCGCAGGCCTGTTCGGCGACGCGGTGCCAGTGGATGCAGTCTTCTTCGTTGCCGTAATACGGGGTCAGGTCGAAGCCGCCGCCGAACCACCAGACCGGCTCTTCACCTTCCTTCTCGGCGATGAAAAACCGTACGTTGGCGTGGGACGTCGGCACATGCGGATTGTGCGGGTGAATGACCAGCGACACGCCAAGGGCTTCAAAACCGCGACCGGCCAATTCCGGGCGATGGGCGCTAGCCGAAGGCGGCAAACCGCTGCCAAACACGTGGGAAAAGTTGACGCCGCCCTTTTCGATCACTGTGCCGTTTTCGATCACGCGGGTACGACCGCCACCGCCGGCGGGCCGGGTCCAGGCGTCTTCGACGAAGCGCGTGCCGCCGTCTTCGGTTTCGAGGACAGCGCAGATGCGGTCTTGCAGATCGAGCAGATAGGCCTTTACGGCGTCGGTGCGGGTCGTCATGGCTTCACCTTGAATCGGGCGGCGCCCCGGCAGACGGGCGACGCAAATGGGCGCGTAGCATACCACCGCATAACGACCCGCCGCAGTTGACGAAGATCAAGCATGGGAGTTGGATAGGGGGCTTACAAACGACCCAAGGAGAGCAGGCAGATGGCAAAGCGTATCCAGTTCCGCGCCCACGGCGGTCCCGAAGTACTCGAATATGTTGACTACGAACCCGCCGCGCCCGGCCCGAATCAAGTGCGCGTGGCCAACAAGGCCATCGGCCTGAACTTCATCGACACCTATTACCGCAGCGGTCTGTATGCGCCGCCCGCCTTGCCATCCGGCCTGGGAGCTGAGGGTGCAGGCATCGTCGATGCCGTGGGCAGCGACGTCACCCGGTTCAAGGTCGGCGATCGAGTGGCCTATGGCAGCGGCCCATTGGGCGCTTACAGCGAGTTTCACGTTTTGCCCCAGGACAATCTGGTGCACCTGCCCGACGAAATCAGTTTCGAAACCGCTGCCGGGGTGATGCTCAAGGGCCTGACCGTGCAATATCTGCTGCGCCAGACCTATGAGCTCAAGGGTGGCGAAACCATTCTGTTCCACGCGGCGGCCGGTGGTGTCGGTTCGCTGGCCTGCCAATGGGCCAAGGCGTTGGGCGTAAAGCTGATCGGCACCGTCAGTTCCAAAGAGAAAGCCGAACTGGCCAAGGCCAATGGCGCCTGGGCGACGATCGATTACAGCCATGAAAACGTTGCGCAACGCGTGCTGGAGTTGACCGACGGCAAGAAAGTCCCGGTGGTCTATGACGGTGTCGGCAAAGACACGTGGCTGACATCACTCGACAGCGTTTCGCCGCGTGGCCTGGTCGTGAGCTTCGGTAATGCCTCCGGTGCGGTGGACGGCGTGAATCTGGGGATTCTCTCCGCCAAAGGCTCGCTGTACGTGACTCGACCGACGCTGGCGACCTACGCCAACAACGCAGAGAACCTGCAGCGCATGGCCGATGAATTGTTCGAGATGATCATCAGCGGCAAGTTGAAGGTAGACATCAGCCAGCGTTATCCACTGGCTGATGCGGCGAAGGCGCAAACCGAACTGTCGGCGCGGCGCACCACCGGCTCTACCGTCCTGCAACCCTGACAGGTAGCCTGCAGACGAAGCCCCCGGCCAGGCTTCATGACTTGGCCGGGGCGCCTCGCACCTCAACAAAGAACGGCGTTTTGCCAGCCACGGTGGTTTCAAAGTCACCACGAGCCAGACGCCGCACCTGCAAGCCCAGCACACCGGGTAGCCCGAGCAATGCGTTCGCCTGCGCCTCATTGTGTAAAGCCTCTTCGATAACGCGTTCTGCACCGGCCGGTAATCGCTCCTGAGCGATGAGCAACTGCAGATGCGCACCGTTGGCCTGGCGATCAATTTGCACCTGCACATCCGAAGCGTGCAGTTCGGGCAACGCCTCTGCGAGGATACAAAGAACCTGGCGTTGAGTGATGATCGCACCGCCCAGTTTGATCGAGGTTTCGACTCGCCCCTGCAGCTCCAGTATTGGCAGAGCACTGCCACAGGCACAATCTGATTGCCCGCCCAGGATTCGTCCACGGTCGCCAATGCGATATCGCAGCAACGGCGCGTGATCGGGCAGCAAAGGCGTCAGCAGAAACTCGCCGGTTTCACCGTCGGCCACCGCTCGCAGGCTGACGGGATCAACCACTTCCAGCAGCATGGCGTCCGCATGCAGATGATAGAAACCATGTTCGAGGTGCGCGCACTGGAAGCCGATCGGCCCTGTCTCCGTCGAGCTATAGCCCAATGACCGTATGCTCAAGGCCGGCCAGTCCCGGGCCAGTTGCTCGCGTAGAGGCTGGTGGCAAGGTTCTCCAATGTAATAAAGCCATCTCAGACTGCTCAACTGCGCCTCATCGACATCGGCATGATTGAATAATGCCGCCGCAAATGAAGGGGTACAGATCAATGCATCGACCGCTTGTGAGTGAATCAACCGGGCTATGCGTTGAATACCCATCAGCGCGCCTGCAGGCAGCAGGCGCGCGCCAATGTGCCGGACGATGCCCGCCGCGTATTGGAAGGCGCCCTGCATTTCGCCGGGCGTCAGGCAATTGATGACGACACGAGGAGGGTCATCGGTCGCACCAAACACCCGCGCGCCCAAAGGCACGATGCTGTCGTTGAATGCCCAGGAATGAGTGATGTGTTTGCAGTTGCCGGTGCTGCCACCCGAAGTCAGGGTCAGCCCACCGCCCGCCGCACGGTGTGATGCCTCGCCGAGGTGCGTAAACAGCAATCCGCCCTGTGCGTCCTCCACGGCCAGGATCGGCAACCGGTGCAAATCCTCTGCGGTCCGAACGTGCCGCATCTGCGGACACAATGCGCAGAACCATGACAGTGACCGCGCATGGGCCAATTTAAGCGCGAACGCCTCTGTTGCGGCAGCGAGAACAGCCGTCGAACCGGCATGCATCATCGGGTCAACGCGCATGACGCGGCTCTCCCTGACGAATACCTAAGTCAGCAAAACCGTCGTTGACGGCGCTGGCCAGATGCTCCAAATGGACATGGCTATGATTCGCGCTGATGGCCAGCCGCAGGATCGCTTCGCCTTTTGCCACCACCGGAAACAACGCGGTGGTGACCGCGATGGCTTGCCGACGCAGGTGCAACGCCAGGTTGATGGCGTCACGCTCGGCGCCGACCCGGACGAAACGTATCGGTGAAGCAATCTGATGGTTGCCCAGTACCGGCCCGAGCAGATCGTCAATGACCGCCACATTTCGCCATAGCGAGGCCTGCAACCGGCCCAGCTGTGCAGAAAGATGGATCCTGGCCGAGGCGACTGCCGCGCCGACACCGCCCATGGACAGCGGCCCACCGAAGGTATAAGTCGACGCATGGCGCCGAATCATCTCGGCATCGGCCGCTGTCAGCACGGTAATCGCACCGCCGGTTGCACCGAAGGCCTTGGACAATGACGACAGCAGGATCAAACGGGCGCGCAACGGCTCATTGGCAGACACGAGGGCATAACCGCCCCCGGCCGCGCCATGAATCGAAGTGCCGTGAGCGTCATCCGCATACAGATAACCCTCAAAGCGCTCAGCCAGTTGCAGCAATCGATTAACGGGATAAAGCCCCCGCATCGAGCCAATGCTGTCAGTCAGAATAATGGGCGTATTGCCAGCAGCAACAGCGGTGGAACAAGCGTCTTCGACCTGCTGAAGATCACTGCAATCGCAGCGCTGCACGGGGCCGAACTGCCACAGAATGCCTTGCAGCACTTGCATCGAAGCATGAGCGGCGCGGTCAACGATCCAGCCTGGACCGCGCCGCAAGGGATACGACGGCAACTCGCCGGAGCCCAATAGCGGCAAACAACCCAGATGGGCACTGCCCACCGAATTGAAGGTCACCGTATGCCCCTGGAATATGCGGTTCAACTGCTCATCAAGTTCACGCATCGGCGGCAGTAGCGCTCGGGTGCGGGCGGCCGCGAATTGCACACCGAAAGACTCGACGGCTTGCACTGCGCCTTGAATCAGACGGGGATCGCTCTCAAGTCCCAGATAGGAACATGAGAGAAACTCGGTCAACCGCTCGCCATTGCCCAACTCGATGACCTTGCCCTCGCGCTTTACCAACTTCAGGCCATTGAGGCCGGCATCGAATAATTGCTGCTGATCGTCACGGGCCTGGCGAACGCGGTTCTTGACCCAATTGACGGTCGGATGAGGTGTATTCATCGAAATACCTGCACAGGTGAGGTCTGGCGGTAGACCTGTACTCGCCAGAGTTGGGTTTTTTCACGTGCGATTGCGTCCTGAAACTGCGCGGTAACGTCGCAGAAGCCATTGCAATCGGGCCTGACCACATGCAAATGGCCACGAATGACCGTCAGCGCATGTTTGCCCAAGGCAGGCTGAATTCGCTGCAGGACACGGGTGCCAATCGCCGGGGGCAGGAATGAAGGCACGTCGGAAAGTGAGGCAAAATCGACATCCCTGCACGCGGCAACGCAGTCGAAAATGTCGCCCTGAACCACGGCCAACTCGCACCCCTGGAGTGCCTTGCGAGCCCGCTGGAATATCTGCGGATCACACTCAAGCGGCAAGCCTTGCGGATACCGCAGTTCACCGAAGAACAGCATTTGCAGGAAAAAGCTGTCGCGCACCACTTGAGTGGTAAACAAGGTATGGAAAATACCCAGATACACCTCACGGGAACGGATCCCCAGGTTGTTGCGAGGAAATGCCCCCCGGTACAGCAGCGAATTGAGCACCGCTGCATTACCCAACAATGCAATCACGGCCTTCCAGCGCTTTTGGGGGAAGTGTCGTTGGTAATAAGCCGATTGCTCACCGAGGTCGCGGCACTGGAAAATCGCCCGGCCCGCTTTGCCGGTGAACAGTCCGTTGATTTTTGCCAGCCGCTGCAAAGTCTGCTCGAAAGCCCCCATGTACACCGGTGCCCCCCAGTGACGAGAGTGAAACAAATCCGCCAGCCAGCGGCGATCCGGCGGAGGCAGGTCCAGATGGCGAAAAATGGACTGGCGCCGTTTCGCAGAGGCCCCCGACAGGAAACCCATGAAGTCCATGAATGACTCGTGATCGGTCTGCTCCAGCAGGGCAAAACGCAAGCGGGTAAAAGCCAGTTGCGGCGCACTGATATCAACGCAGGTCATGCGGGCCGGACTGCGGGCCAGCAATGGCAGAAGCCGACCACCACAACCGGCAACGCCCACCACATGCCTGGCATGCTGAGGAAGAAGGGCGTACTCGAGCGCCGTGTCTTCATCCCCGAGCGAGTAGTTCAACCGCTCGAAGTAATTAGCCATCTCGACCTCCCCCTGCCCATTTTGAAAATGCATGTGAAGACGTCATGAGTTATCCAGGGCATGGAGGAATTCGTAGCGGGGCGCATCGCCGCTTTGCCAGGCTTCGTATTGCTTATAAACGGCCTCAAGCATATTGCCGGTCAGGCGCAGACTGGTTTCCATCACGTTGGTGATGGCATCCCAGTCAGCCTGGCGCTTGCAGGTACGCTGCAGGATGATTTTGATTTCGTTGAAGTGCTCGACATCGATATCTGAATGAGCGATGAAAAACGTCAGTTGTGCAGGTTTCAGCGCCAGTGTTTCACTCAGCTGGTTTATCAGTGGCGTGATGAAGTGATAGGCGTTTTCCGCCCAGTAGCTGTATCCCAGTCGTTGTAACGGATTACCGGTGAAAGAAATCCAGTACAAGTAAGCGATCAGTACTTCAGTTTCTGCAAGTGCCGGCGGTATATCAAAGTTTTCATTTTTCAATCCCAGGCTCATGACATCATGCAAAGCCATTTTTTCATGACCGACTTCTTGCGCAGCATGTTCAAAACAA
This sequence comes from Pseudomonas sp. SDT291_1_S447, assembly GCF_054070155.1. Taxonomy (NCBI): domain Bacteria; kingdom Pseudomonadati; phylum Pseudomonadota; class Gammaproteobacteria; order Pseudomonadales; family Pseudomonadaceae; genus Pseudomonas; species Pseudomonas sp. SDT291_1_S447. The sequence goes on along the minus strand of NZ_JBSVXS010000003.1, from coordinate 74,771 downwards.
AACTTTGCATAAACAGGGTTATCGGCATGCCTTACACCGACCAGCCCCTGATTCCGCGCATTGTGCGCGGTGTAATGAAAGGTTTCGATCATATAGATGGCATATAGCGCCCTGGAAACACTGCCCTCGCGTATCGCCTTCACCAGCCGGGAGTTGTCCAGGATATCGGCCCATGTTTTTTCGATGCGCTGATCGAGCAGAATCAACTGTTGTTCAAAACTGATGGATGCATTCATCGCGACTCTCCGGGTAGTTGGCGTTCATGGGAAAGGGTTGTTGAAGCGCTGTGAGGATTTGCCGCCATTGCGCAGACAGCAGCCAGTAATCGCCGCGAGCGCGATGTTCGATATGAAGCGAGTCAGAGGTGATCGGGGTCAGGCCAAAACGCTGGAACAGCCGCCGTTGTGGCGATCTGCACAAGGCGGTAACGCCTTGGTATCCGCGATCGATCGCCCATTCAGTGGCGGCGGCAAGCAGTGCATTGATCGGCACGGGCCGATGTTGTTGCGAATGTGTGATCAGACGACTGAACTCGACATGCCGCGCCAGCGCCACGGTCGGCGAGACGTACTGGTGTGTCAATGAAGCCCATTCGAACGGCGAAGGGGTCACTCTCAAAACCGCCGTCAGTTGCTCGCGCTGGTACAGCAGAAAATGCGTACTGCGCGATGAAATCGCCAGCTTTGCTTCAAGTGCCCGGGCTCTGGACGTCAGCATGTAATGCTTTAATCGGAGACGAAACTGCCGCCCGATGAATCTTTCAAACTCGCGGGCATCTGATCCCGCATCAAGAGTAGCGATACGATATTCAGAGTGCTGCCTGATTAATTTCTCTTGAAGCCCCTGCAGATAATCCTTGAGCTGTAAGTTCGTAGTATCCATTCCTTCTCCGCAGACGTTAACTTATCGAAGTTTTCTGAGCGCATTGAAATAATGGATGCTTTTAGAAATATCGCCACTGCGCGACTTCTGATAATGACGTGGGAAAAGTTACTGAAAATTTTAACTTATAGATTTATCTGACACACGAAGAGCCCATATAAACAACAGACTGTTTAAGTTCCACAACAAGTTAAAGGATAAATCTCACGCAGGCGAAAAACTCCTCGCCAATACAGTCGAGGAGTTCGCAAGCCAATCAGGAAGATATCGGGTCAGTCGGGACGGATGATCCTACCGGAGGCAAGATCGCGGATGACACTGGGGTTTTTCCGTCCGCCAAGACTGCCGCCCAGCACAAGATCCACCTGCCCACGGAAATATTGCTCAACCCGCAAACGCGTGCGAGCCGCCGGGCGCCCCTGCGGATTGGCCGACGTTGAAATCAGCGGTCCGACCATCGAGCACAGATCGCGCACCTGCGGATGATCGCTGACCCGCAACGCCACGGTGTCGTGCACCCCGGTAACCCATTCCGGCAACAGATTCTGATGCGGCACCAGCCAGGTGTTCGGTCCCGGCCAGGTGCTGGCCATGCGGTCGATCCACTCTTGCGGGAAGTCTTCGAACAGGAAGTCAAACTGGCGAATGTTGTCGGCGACCAGAATCAGGCCCTTGTCCACCGAACGATTCTTGATCGCCAACAGACGATCCACTGCTTCTTCGTTCCACGGGTCGCAACCCAGCCCCCAGACGGCTTCGGTTGGATAGGCAATCACCGCCCCGGCGCGAATCTCTCGTGCGGCTTGTTGCACACGCCAACTGTTGACCATGAAAAAACTCTCCGCAATCAGGTTTCGCGCAGTTTACCGATCTTCTTTGTAAAACCTAGCGTGTCCTGGCCAACCAGCGGCCGTTTTCGCAGACCGCACGGCCGTCCATTTCCAGTTCGGTGAGCGCCGCCAACACTTTGGGCAACGCCCAGCCACTGCTGCCGGCCAGCGCTTCGCTAGTGTGCGGCGCGGCGTGGAGCAGGGAGAGCAATGGGTGATCGACTGTCGCCGTGTCTGTAGATAATGGTAAATGCTGCCAACCGCGCAGGGCTTCGAGGATATGTTCAATGGTTTCCACCAGTACCGCGCCATCCCGGATCAACTGATGGCAACCGCGCGCACCGGGGTGATGGATCGAACCAGGAATCGCGTAAACCTCGCGTCCCTGTTCCGCCGCCAGCCGCGCGGTGATCAGCGAGCCGCTGGCCACACTGGCTTCGACCACCAATACGCCAAGTGACAAACCGCTGATGATGCGGTTGCGGCGCGGGAAGTTGCTCGCCGTTGGCCCGGCGTCCAGTGGAAACTCGGAAAGCACCGCACTGCCGGATGCAATCATCGCGTCAGCCAGGCGGCAGTTGCGCTGTGGATAAAAATTTTCCAGTCCCGTGCCAAGCACACCGACAGTCAGCCCGCCGACATCCAGCGCCGCTTGATGCGCAGCGGCATCGATGCCCAATGCCAGACCGCTGACGATGACAAAACCGGCCCCGGCGAGGCTGCGGGAAAACGCCGCCGCCGTGTCCATCCCCGGACGCGAGGCGCGGCGACTGCCGACCATCGCCAGTTGCGGTTTTTCCAGAATCAACGGATCACCGGCAACAAACAATAGTGGTGGCGGATCGGGAATCTGCGCCAGCAACGCCGGGTAATTCGCTTGGTCCCACATCAGCAAATGATGCTCCGGGCTCTCTAGCCAGCGCATTGCATGGCTGGCGCCGTCGCGAACCTCGGGACAGCGCCGCGCTTCGGCGCACGTCGCCGGCAAACCCAGGGAACGCCAGGCGCTGGCCGGCGCGCTGATGGCTTTGGACGCCGAGCCAAAGGCTTCGAGCAATTTGGCAAAGCGTTTCGGGCCGACATCCGGCAAGCGGTGCAGGCGCAAACGCGCTTCCAGTTCCGCCGGGGAAACTGGCGTACAGACAGGCAACATGATGGATCATCCTTGATCGTTATAAGCCCCGAACCATTCGGAACAAGCTGTGGATAACTCTGTTGGTAACTTGTGAAGCAAGCTTACGGATTTCGCACCTTGTCGAGCACCGCCAGCGAGCGTGAAGCGTTAAGGACGAGGCCGTAACTGAGTTTGTCGTAAGTGCGGAACACCATCAGCAACCCGGCGCGTTCATCGGGAATCTTCAGTGGCTGACCCGTGATGCGGTCACGCACGGTTTCGCCGGTTTTCATCACCACCAGCACGTTGCCTTCGGCCAGACCGTCGCGCTTGCCCTTATTCAGGGTGACCACGTCCATCACGCCGATTTGGGTGACGCCGCGCGGCACATCGATGATCACGCCGTTGATGTTGGTCGTTGGCGCGCTGGGCATGAAGGTCGAATTGATCGAACGCTCTTCGCCACTGAACAGACGGTCGCCGAGGCGCACTTCCTGAGTGGTGCGTTGCAGGGCGAGAGTGGCGACGTCGCCTTCGGTGGCGACGATTTCGCCGCCGCCGATGTCGTCGGCGTTGATCCCGAGAAACTCCTTGGTCTGCGGATCGGTGTAGACCTTGCCCTGACGGAAGATCCCATAGACCGGCTGATCCGGATCGAAATGGCCGCGAGCGAAAATTCGATCACCGGTGCCGCTGAGCACGCGTTCAGCATCGCCGGCGACGATGTACGGCGCCTTTTCGAAGTCCTCGACCTTGTCGACGATGCGGTTGCTCAGCAAAAAGCTGTTGATGGACTTCAGCGGAATGCTCGGAATCGCCTCGGCCACCGGGCTGGTGCGGATTCGTGGCGAGAGCTTGATGGTGCCGCGTGACTCACCACGATTGAGGGTCAGACGCGGTTGGCCGTCGACATAGCTGAGCGTCAGCGTGTCGCCGGGATAGATCAGGTTGGGGTTTTCGATTTGCGGATTGGCCCGCCACAGTTGTGGCCACTGCCAGGGCTCGCGCAGGTATTTGCCGGAAATGTCCCAGAGCGTGTCCCCCGAAACCACCGTGTATTGCTGTGGAAAACCATCCCTGAGTTGCACTTGCCCTTGCACCACGCCGGCCGAAGCCAACAGCAGCAGGGCGAGTAGTGTTTTCCTCATGCAGTGAATCCCTTTATCATGTGCATTCGCGTGAACCGTCAGAGCCCCCGTGGCTCGCTTGTGCAAAATGCACAAGCTACGCTTCACAACGGTAGCCTGCATCTTCGGACCTGCCAGGCCATCGCCCGACTTTACTCAACGTGTGCAGCAATCAAAGCCTATGGCCATTTTAAACATCCTCGAATTCCCGGACCCGCGTCTGCGCACTATCGCCAAGCCTGTGGCTGTAGTGGACGACGAAGTGCGTCAGTTGGTCGATGACATGTTTGAAACAATGTATGAAGCGCCGGGCATCGGCCTTGCCGCGACCCAGGTCAACGTGCACAAACGTATCGTCGTGATGGACCTTTCCGAAGACCGCACCGAACCGCGGGTGTTCATCAACCCCGAGTTCGAATCGCTGACCGAAGAAATGGACCAATACCAGGAAGGCTGCCTGTCGGTACCGGGTTTCTACGAAAACGTCGATCGCCCGCAAAAGGTCAAGATCAAGGCACTGGACCGCGACGGCAAGCCCTATGAACTGATCGCCGAAGGCCTGCTCGCGGTGTGCATCCAGCACGAATGCGACCACCTCAACGGCAAATTGTTCGTCGATTACCTGTCCACGCTCAAACGCGACCGGATCAAGAAGAAGCTGGAAAAGCAGCACCGCCAGAACGCTTGATGCCCCCCCTTCAAAGGCTTGCTGCGGCAAGCCTTTTTCTTTTTATGAGACGCCCTTCATGACTGAGCCACTGCGCATCGTTTTTGCCGGCACCCCGGAATTCGCCGCCGAACACCTCAAGGCCCTGCTGAACAGCCCTTACGAGATCGTTGCGGTCTACACCCAACCGGATCGTCCGGCCGGTCGCGGGCAAAAACTGATGCCGAGCCCGGTCAAACAGCTCGCCCTGGAAAATAATATCCAGGTGTTGCAGCCGCCGACTTTGCGCAACGCCGATGCACAGGCTGAACTGGCCGCGCTGAAACCGGACTTGCTGGTGGTGGTCGCCTACGGCCTGATCCTGCCACAAGTGGTGCTGGATATTCCGCGTCTGGGCTGCATCAACAGTCACGCGTCCTTGCTGCCACGCTGGCGCGGTGCGGCGCCGATTCAACGCGCTGTGGAACACGGTGATGCCGAGAGCGGCGTGACCGTGATGCGCATGGAAGCCGGCCTCGACACCGGGCCGATGCTGCTCAAGGTCGTCACCCCGATCAGCGCTGAAGACACGGGCGGCAGCCTGCATGATCGCCTCGCCGAGATGGGCCCACCGGCCGTGGTGCAGGCGATTGCCGGTCTGGCTGCTGGCACCCTGGAAGGCGAAGTGCAGAACGATGAGCTCGCCACTTATGCACACAAGCTGAACAAAGACGAAGCACGCATCGACTGGAGCCGTCCGGCGGTTGAGCTGGAACGCCTTGTGCGCGCCTTCAACCCATGGCCGATTACCCACAGCACCCTTAACGGTGAAGCGCTGAAAGTCCTGGCGGCAACACTCGCCGACGGTAAAGGCGCACCGGGTGAAATCCTCAGCGCCAGCAAGGACGGCCTGATCGTCGCCTGCGGCGAACAAGCGCTGTGCTTGACCCGTCTGCAATTGCCCGGTGGCAAAGCGTTGAACTTCAGCGACCTGTTCAACAGCCGTCGTGAGAAATTTGCCGTCGGTACCGTGCTTGGCGCAGCGGTGGACGCGCAATGAATCCGCGTCTGGCCGCCGCCAAGGCACTCGCCGCCGTGCTCAGCGGCAAGGCATCTCTGAATAGCTCCCTGCCGACGCAACTGGACAAGGTCGAGGATCGCGATCGCGGTTTCACTCAGGATCTGGCCTTCGGCACCGCGCGCTGGCAGCCACGTCTTTCGGCGCTGGCGGAAAAACTTCTGCAGAAACCGTTCAAGGCTGCCGACGCCGATGTCGAGGCGCTGCTGCTGGTCGGTCTCTACCAATTGCTCTACACCCGCGTGCCGGCTCACGCCGCCATCGGCGAAACCGTCGGTTGCGCCGAGAAGCTGAAAAAGCCGTGGGCTAAAGGCCTGCTAAACGCCGTACTGCGCAATGCCCAACGCGAAAGCGAAACGATTTTCGCCGAACTGGAACGTGATCCGGTGGTGCGTACCGCTCATCCGCGCTGGCTGCAAAAATCCCTGAAAGCCTTCTGGCCGGAACAGTGGGAAGCGATTTGCGAGGCGAACAATGCGCATCCGCCGATGATCCTGCGGGTCAATCGCCGTCATCACAGCCGCGACGCGTACCTTGGTTTGCTCACTGAGGCCGGGATTGCCGCAACACCGTGCGTCTACAGCCGCGACGGCATCATCCTCGAAGCCGCTGCCGACGTACGCAGCCTGCCAGGTTTCGCCGAAGGCTGGATCAGTGTGCAGGACGAAGCGGCGCAACTGGCCGCCGACCTGCTCGATCTGGCACCGGGGCAACGCGTGCTCGACGCCTGTTGCGCCCCCGGCGGCAAGACCTGCCACATCCTCGAAGCCGAACCGGCGCTGGCCGGCGTAGTCGCGGTGGATCTGGAAGCCAAGCGACTGGTGCGCGTTAAGGAAAACCTGGAACGCCTCGGTCTGAATGCCGAACTGATCGCCGCCGACGGTCGCGACACCGAGAAATGGTGGGACGGCAAGCCGTTCCAGCGCATCCTGCTTGACGCGCCATGCTCGGCCACTGGCGTGATTCGCCGCCATCCAGACATCAAGCTGACCCGTCAGCCGGACGACATCGTTGCCCTCGCACAACTGCAAGGCGAGCTGCTCGATGCCATGTGGAAAACCCTCGAAGTCGGCGGCATCCTGCTGTACGCCACCTGCTCGACACTGCCGACCGAGAACACCGAAGTCATCGCCGCGTTCCTCGAGCGCACCCCGGGTGCCCGCGAACTCGATCTGGCCACCACGGCCGGAATCAAACAGCCCCATGGTCGCCAATTGCTGGCCCAGCAGGGCGGCCATGACGGGTTCTACTACGCCAAGCTGATCAAGATCGCTGCCGCGCGCGGCTAAACGGATTCAACGGAGTGACTGGATGAAAATCATCATCCTCGGTGCGGGACAGGTCGGCGGTTCGCTGGCCGAGCATTTGGCCAGCGAGGCCAATGACATTACGGTGGTCGACACCGATGGCGAGCGCCTGCGCGACCTCGGCGATCGCCTCGATATTCGTACCGTGCAGGGCCGTGGCTCGCTGCCGTCGGTGCTGCGTCAGGCCGGCGCCGACGACGCCGACATGCTGGTGGCGGTGACCAACAGCGACGAGACCAACATGGTCGCCTGTCAGGTCGCCCACACGCTGTTCCATACCCCGACCAAGATCGCCCGGGTCCGCGAAGCGTCTTATCTCCATCGCGAGGAACAGCTATTCCAGAACGAAGCGATTCCGGTTGACGTGCTGATCAGCCCCGAGCAAGTGGTGACCAACTACATCAAGCGCCTGATTCAGCATCCCGGCGCCTTGCAGGTGATCGACTTCGCCGAAGGCGCGGCGCAACTGGTCGCGGTGCGCGCCTATTACGGCGGGCCGCTGGTCGGTCAGCAATTGCGCCAGTTGCGTGAACACATGCCGAATGTCGAAACCCGCGTGGCAGCGATTTTCCGCCGTGATCGGCCGATCCTGCCCCAGGGCGATACGGTGATCGAGGCTGATGACGAAGTCTTCTTCATCGCTGCCCGTGAGAATATTCGCGCGGTGATGAGCGAAATGCGCCGTCTCGATGAAACCTATAAACGCATCGTCATTGCTGGCGGCGGGCAGATCGGCGAGCGTCTGGCGGAAGCCATCGAAAGCCGTTATCAGGTGAAGATCATCGAGATGAACCCGGCGCGCTGCCGTTATCTCTCCGACACCCTCGACAGCACCGTAGTCTTGCAGGGCAGCGCTTCCGACCGCGATTTGCTGCTGGAAGAGAACATTGCCGACGCCGATATCTTCCTCGCACTGACCAACGATGACGAAGCCAACATCATGTCGTCGCTGCTGGCCAAACGGCTGGGGGCGAAGAAGGTCATGACGATCATCAATAACCCTGCCTACGTCGATCTGATTCAGGGCGGCGACATCGACATCGCCATCAGCCCGCAACTGGCGACCATCGGCACGCTGCTGGCCCACGTGCGCCGTGGCGATATCGTCAGCGTGCACTCATTGCGTCGCGGTGCCGCAGAAGCGATCGAGGCGATTGCTCACGGTGATGCGAAGTCGAGCAAGGTCATCGGCAAACCGATCGAGAAGATCGGCCTGCCGCCGGGCACCACGATTGGTGCGGTGATCCGCAATGAACAAGTGATCATCGCCCACGATGACACGGTGATCGAAGCGGGCGACCACGTGATTCTGTTCCTTGTGGATAAAAAACATATTCGCGATGTGGAGAAGCTGTTTCATGTGGGGTTGAGCTTCTTCTGATCCGGATTATCGGGGGATCAGACTGGCGTCATCGCGAGCAGGCTCACTCCTACATTTGGAATGCGTTCCCCTGTAGGAGGGAGCCTGCTCGCGATAGCGGTATCCCATAGCAAGACTCATCCCTGACACACCTCATTCAAGGAATCTCCCATGCTCGAATCCCTGGAAAAAATGCTCGCCAAGGGTGTGGATAACTCCCTGCTGCGCTTCGGCCTGGGCAAGGGTTATCTGGATCTTGGCGAAAACGCCAAGGCTGCCGAGCATTTCCAGCGCTGTGTCGGTTTTGATCCGAAGTATTCGGCGGCATGGAAACTGTTGGGCAAGGCGCATCTGGCGCTGGGCGATCACGCCGCCGCGCGTCAGGCGTGGGAACAAGGTCTGGAAGCGGCCCACGCCCATGGCGACAAGCAGGCCGAAAAGGAAATGACGGTGTTTCTGAAGAAACTCGATCGTCAGGCGCAATAAGTCAAAGGTAGCGAAGACCGATACCGTCGGCATCTACCGTCACCACTTCCATACGCACTCGCGGCGCGCCTGTGGGTAGACCCTGCACCTGACCGTAAACCACTGCACCTTTGGGCAAAGAAGCCAAAACCGGATGCTGCACAAACACCCCGGTAGGCGACAGGTTGCGCGTCTGCCCGAGGCATTCGCCAAAGCTGTCGTGGGTAATCTTGATGCGGAAGGATTTGCGGTGTTCGGACATCTTGTTGCGCCCTTTGATGAACGGTTGTGGATAACCTCGCCAGAGAGGTTATCCACAGATCATGCCAATCAGCTCAATACCAGCGCTCTTCGCCCGGCGGACGCTTTTTGAAGCGCTTCATGCTCCACATGTACTGGCTCGGATACGCCGCCACATAACGCTCGACCACTTTGCTCATGGCCGCGCAGGACTCGGCAGTATCGGTGCTGTACATGGCTTCCGGCGCGGCTTCGAGGATGACTTTGTAGCCAGAACCGTCGGGCAGGCGCAGCGCATGCAGGAACACGCCGACGGCTTTGCCACCCGCCAACATGTTCGGTACGAATTTGCTGGTCAGCGCTTGAGTGGCGAAGAACGGCACGAAGATCCCGGCGGATTCGGCCGGTTCCGGGTCAGCAGGAATGCCCACTGCACCACCCTTGCGCACTTCCTTGATGACACTGAGGATGCCTTCCTTGGTGGAAGCAGCGACTTTGTTGCCCAGTTGCACGCGCTGTTTGCGCAGCAATTCATCCACAGCCTTGAGCTTCGGCGGGCGATAGAAAATGATCGGTTTGCACTGGCTGCAATAGAAGTGGTTAAGCACTTCCCAGTTGCCCAAGTGGCTCGTGATGCCGACCACGCCTTTGCCCGAGGCCAAGGCATCTTTCAGCACATCGAGACCCTCGACTTCGCGCACCAGATCGATCGAACGCTGCGCCGGCCAGATCCACGCGCAGGCGCTTTCGGTCAGCGACTTGCCGATGTCTTTCAGGCTCTGCCCGACCAGACGCTCACGCTCGGCCGGGTCCATCTGTGGAAAACATTTCGCAAGGTTGATCCGCACCACGTCGCGGGAGCGGTTGGGGGTTTTCCACATGATCCAGCCGATCGCCGAACCCACGGCCTGCACGGCCCGCCATGGCAGCAGGGCAAACAGCCGCAGAGCGCCTACCAGCAAGGCGCCTTTAAACTTTTCCACAGGTCACTCCTGATCTTGTGCGGTGCGCGAGGCGGCCATTCTAACCGCCGTTGACGAGCTGCGCGTAGCGGTCGCAGTCCTGGGTGTGGTCCATGACCATGCCCGAGGCCTGCATCAGCGCGTAGCAAATGGTCGGGCCGACGAACGTGAACCCGGCCTTTTTCAAGGCTTTGCTCATCGCCAGCGCTTCGGGAGTGATCGCCGGGACTTCGCTGCGATCCTTGAAATGATTGATGATCGGTTGGTCGTTAACGAACGACCAGAGGAACGCCACCGGATCCTCCAGCGCCAGCCAGGCCTGGGCATTACGCCGGGCGGCGTTAAGTTTGAGGCGGTTGCGGATGATCCCCGGGTCGAGCATCAATTCGTCGATTTCGGCGTCGCTCATCTGCGCCACGCGCTGTACGTCAAAGCCGAACAGCACCTCGCGATAACGCTCGCGTTTGCGCAGCACGGTGATCCAGGACAGCCCGGCCTGGAACCCTTCGAGCAAAAGCAACTCGAACAAACCCTGCGCATCGCGTAGCGGCGTGCCCCACTCCTGGTCGTGATAAGCCATGTACAGCGGATCTTCGGTACACCAAAAGCAGCGTGGCATAAGGCTCCAGGGGGCGTGCGCAGCAATGAATCGGGTATACTCCCGCTCTTTAAATCGCAGCCCAAGAAACAGGTGAATTTCGTGAGCCAGCCTACGCCAGCCGTGCGTACCTTCCAAGACTTGATCCTCGCGCTCCAGCAATACTGGGCCGAGCAAGGTTGCGTGGTACTTCAGCCCTACGATATGGAAGTAGGCGCCGGCACTTTCCACACCGCGACCTTCCTCCGCGCCATCGGCCCGGAAACCTGGAACGCCGCTTACGTGCAGCCAAGCCGCCGTCCGACTGACGGCCGTTACGGCGAAAACCCTAACCGTCTGCAGCACTACTATCAGTTTCAGGTCGTCCTGAAGCCGAACCCGGACAACTTCCAGGAACTGTACCTGGGCTCGCTCAAGCATGTCGGCCTCGACCCGCTGGTCCACGACATTCGCTTCGTCGAAGACAACTGGGAATCGCCGACCCTCGGCGCCTGGGGTCTGGGCTGGGAAGTCTGGCTGAACGGTATGGAAGTGACCCAGTTCACTTACTTCCAGCAGGCGGGCGGCATCGAGTGCTACCCGGTGACCGGCGAGATCACTTACGGTCTCGAGCGTCTGGCCATGTACCTGCAAGGCGTGGATTCGGTCTACGACCTGGTCTGGGCTGACGGCCCGATGGGCAAAGTCACCTACGGCGACGTGTTCCACCAGAACGAAGTGGAGCAGTCCACTTACAACTTCGAACACGCCAACGTCGACAAACTGTTCGAACTGTTCGACTTCTATGAAAGCGAAGCCAAGCGCCTGATCGAACTCGACCAGCCGCTGCCGTTGCCGAGCTACGAAATGGTGTTGAAGGCTTCGCACACCTTCAATCTGCTGGATGCGCGCCGGGCAATCTCGGTGACCGCGCGTCAGCAATACATTCTGCGCGTACGCACCCTGGCGCGTTCCGTTGCGCAAGCCTACCTGCTGGCTCGCGCCAAGCTGGGCTTCCCGATGGCGACCCCGGACCTGCGTGACGAAGTACTGGCCAAGCTGGAGGCTGCACAATGAGTGCGCAAGATTTTCTGGTTGAACTGGGCACCGAAGAACTGCCACCGAAAGCCCTGAACACCTTGGCTGAAGCGTTCCTCGCCGGTATCGACAAGGGCCTGCAAGCCGCTGGCCTGAGCTACGAAAGCAAAACCGTCTACGCCGCGCCGCGCCGTCTGGCTGTGCTGATCACCGCGCTGGCTACCCAGCAACCGGATCGCAGCATCAACCTCGACGGCCCGCCACGTCAGGCGGCGTTCGACGCTGAAGGCAATCCAACGCAAGCAGCACTGGGCTTCGCCAAGAAGTGCGGCGTCGATCTGAGCGAAATCGATCAGAGCGGCCCGAAACTGCGTTACAGCCAGAGCATCGCCGGCAAGCCGACCGCGAGCCTGCTGCCGACCATCGTCGAAGATTCGCTGAACGACCTGCCAATCCCGAAACGCATGCGTTGGGGTGCGCGCAAGGAAGAGTTCGTGCGTCCGACCCAGTGGCTGGTGATGCTGCTCGGTGACCAGGTCATCGATTGCACCATCCTCGCGCAGAAGGCTGGCCGTGACTCCCGTGGTCACCGTTTCCATCACCCGCAAAGCGTGCGCATCGGTTCGCCGTCGAGCTACCTCGCCGACCTGCGTGCCGCTTACGTACTGGCCGACGCCAACGAGCGTCGCGAAATCATCAGCAAGCGCACCGAAGAGCTGGCCACCCGTCAGGAAGGCACGGCAATCGTTCCGCCGGCACTGCTCGACGAAGTGACCGCGCTGGTTGAATGGCCGGTGCCGCTGGTGTGCTCGTTCGAGGAACGTTTCCTCGATGTGCCGCAAGAAGCGCTGATCACCACCATGCAGGACAACCAGAAGTACTTCTGCCTGCTGGATGCCGACGGCAAGCTGCTGCCACGTTTCATCACTGTGGCCAACATCGAAAGCAAAGACCCGCAGCAGATCATCGCCGGTAACGAGAAAGTGGTTCGCCCACGCCTGACCGACGCCGAGTTCTTCTTCAAGCAAGACAAGAAGCAGAAACTCGAAGCGTTCAACGATCGCCTGAAGAACGTGGTGTTCCAGGAAAAACTCGGCAGCGTCTACGACAAGGCCGAGCGCGTATCGAAACTGGCTGCGTACATCGCCGCACGCATTGGCGGCAACGCTTCGTGGGCTGCCCGTGCAGGCCTGCTGTCGAAGTGCGACCTGGCCACCGAAATGGTCGGCGAGTTCCCGGAGATGCAAGGTGTCGCCGGTTATTACTACGCCCTCAATGACGGCGAACCGGAAGATGTCGCGCTGGCGCTGAACGAGCAGTACATGCCACGCGGTGCCGGTGCAGAACTGCCAGCGACCCTGACCGGTGCAGCCGTTGCGATCGCTGACAAGCTCGACACCCTGGTCGGTATCTTCGGTATCGGCATGCTGCCGACCGGCAGCAAAGACCCGTATGCCCTGCGTCGTGCGGCACTCGGCGTGCTGCGTATCCTCATCGAGAAGAAACTCGATCTGGACCTGAACGACGCTGTGGCTTTCGCCGTGGCCGCGTTCGGTGCCAAGGTCAAGGCTGCCGGCCTCAACGAAGCCGTGCTGGAATTCATCTTCGACCGTCTGCGTGCGCGTTACGAAGACGAAGGCGTTGAAGTGGCCACTTACCTGTCGGTCCGTGCTTTGAAGCCGGGTTCGGCGCTGGACTTCGATCAGCGTGTGCAAGCGGTGCAGGCCTTCCGCAAACTGCCGGAAGCGGCTGCGCTGGCGGCGGTGAACAAGCGTGTATCGAACCTGTTGAGCAAACTCGAAGGCGCGGTGCCGACCGAGGTGCAAGCCAAGTACTTCGACAACGCCAACGAGTTCTCGCTGTACTCGGCGATCCAGCAAGCGGATCAAGCGGTACAACCGATGGCTGCGGCGCGTCAGTACAACGAATCGCTGGCACGCCTGGCGGCATTGCGTGAGCCGGTGGATGCGTTCTTCGACGCGGTGATGGTCAATGCCGACGACGCCAATGTGCGGGCCAACCGTTACGCGCTGCTGGCGCGTCTGCGTGGTCTGTTCCTCGGTGTTGCCGACATTTCGCTGCTGGGTTGAGGGATTGCTGTTGAAACTGCTGATTCTCGATCGGGACGGAGTGATCAATTACGACTCCGACGCTTACATCAAGTCAGTGGCGGAGTGGATTCCGTTGCCCGGCTCGATCGAAGCGATTGCGCAGTTGAGCAAGGCCGGCTGGACGGTGGCGGTCGCCACCAACCAGTCGGGCATTGCTCGCGGCTATTACGACCTCGCCACCCTCGACGCCATGCACGCGCGCCTGCGCGAGCTGGTCGAGGAGCAGGGCGGTGAAGTCGGGCTGATCGTGTATTGCCCGCATGGGCCGGACGAAGGCTGCGATTGCCGCAAGCCGAAACCGGGGATGTTGAAAACCATCGCCGCGCATTACAACGTCGAGCTGGCCAATGTCTGGTTCGTCGGCGACAGCCTTGGTGACCTGGAGGCCGCCAAAGCCGTCGATTCACAGCCAGTTTTGGTAAAGACCGGAAAAGGCGCAAAGACTCAGGGCAAAACCCTGCCGGTTGGCACTCTGATTTTTGACGATCTGGCGGCGATTGCCGCAGAACTTATCCACAACTAGAGTACTTCTGAAGTTCCTGACCAGGGATTGATCGGGAGTGCGCTTGAACACTCGGGCATTGCCCCGTAACGGTAAACGTCACTATGTCGATACTGCGGGCCATCAGGATTTTTCTCTTTTACCTGCTGCTGGGCACCACTTCCCTGCTGTGGTGCAGCTTGAGTTTTTTTATCGCGCCGTTTTTGCCATTCAAGGCGCGTTATCGTTTTATCAACGTGTACTGGTGTCGCTGCGCCTTGTGGTTAACCAAGGTGTTTCTCGGTATCCGTTACGAAATCAAAGGCGCGGAAAACGTGCCTGACCGGCCCTGCGTGATTCAGTCGAACCACCAGAGCACTTGGGAGACGTTTTTTCTCTCCGCTTATTTTTCGCCGCTGAGCCAAGTGCTCAAGCGCGAATTGCTTTACGTGCCGTTCTTCGGCTGGGCCATGGCCATGTTGCGGCCGATCGCGATTGATCGCGACAACCCGAAAGCTGCTTTGAAACAAGTCGCGGCGAAGGGTGATGAGCTGCTCAAGGACAACGTCTGGGTGCTGATCTTCCCGGAAGGTACACGCGTTCCCTACGGCACTGTCGGCAAATTCTCCCGCAGTGGCAGCGCTTTGGCGGTGAATGCGGCGCTTCCGGTGCTGCCGATTGCACACAATGCCGGCAAATTCTGGCCGAAAATCGGCTGGGGCAAAAAGTCCGGTGTAATCACTGTGGTCATCGGTGAACCGATGTATGCCGAAGGTACTGGCCCTCGCGCCGTCGCCGAGCTTAACGACCGGGTGCAAGCCTGGAACGAGAAGACCCAGCGCGAAATGGGCTCACTGCCACCGGCCCCGCAGGCACCGGCCGCAAGTGATCAGATCGCTGTCTGAGATTTTGTGGATAACCTGTGTACGGTTTTGTTGAAAACGCTTGAATATTGAAATTAAGTGATTGATTTACTTATATATTTCTCAAGCTCATAAAACACCGTAAAAGGTGCATAAGTTTTTTTCGGAAGTAAAAGGACCGGCTGATATAGCCGGTTTTTTTGTGCCTGCTCACTCCGGGGTCAGTGGAATTTCGAGGAGGAATGTAGTGCCTTGATCGACCACGCTATGGCACTCGATTGCGCCGCCATGATGATCGACCACCGCTTTGACCATCGACAGACCCAGGCCTACGCCATCAATGCCTTCTGCAGAAGAAAAACGTCGATACTGGCTGAACAGATCGGGTAATTCTTCGGCAGCAATGCCTTTGCCTTGATCGATCAGCTCACACTGCAACCATTCTTCGTCGCAGCGCACGTTCAGCTTTATCGTAGTGTAGGCCGGGCTGTACTTGATCGCGTTTTCCAGCAAGTTGAACAGTGCACGGGTCAGCAAGCCCTGGTCAGCATTGATCAGGCGCTCCTGGCATCGCTCATCCATGTCATGCAACAGTTCGATGCGTTTTTGCTGGGCAATCGGCAATGCTTGGTCCATGACGTCGAGCACCAGCATCGCGAACAGCGTCGGCTGAAATTGGTAAGTCTCGGATTCGGCCCGCGCCAGCAAAACAAATCCATCGGTCAGATCGAGTGCGCGGCGTACCTGCCGTTCGATCTGCTCGAACAACGGTGAATCCGCCCCGGCCTGATGGCGGTGAACGTCCAGCAGCGCAAGAATCGCCGAATGCGGTGCGCGCAGGTCGTGAGACAGAAAACGCAGCAACACACTGCGTTGCTCCTCGGCGGCACGTTCGGCACTAAGGTCCGTGAGGCTGAGCAGCCATCCGATTGGCGTATCTCCATCCACCGGTAGTAAAGCCGCACGCTCTAGCCGCAAGCTGCGTTCCTTGTAATCGCGAAACTCCAGCAGCGGCATGAGCGACAGTGACGGGCGTTGCTCTGTGGACAACTCCGGGTAACCGAGTCGAGCCAGTTGATCGAGAACGTCGTCACCTACCAGATTGTTGTCGAAGAGCTGACGAGCTTTGCGATTACCGAGCAGGATCTGCCCTTTTGGATCGCTGATCAGCGTGGCGACGGGCAAGTATTCCAGTCCATCAGCAATGAAACGCCGAGTATCACGAGTACGGCTCATGGCCTGTTCAAGCGCCATGATTTGCCCCTGCAGGCGATCGGCGCCGGTGAATTGCGTGCGGCGGCGTTCGGGGAAAACTTTCGGCTCGCTATCGAGACGCGCCAGTTCCCAGCCAAAATAAGTCAGCACCACGCTCAGGCGTCGCCAGTTCCAGATCAAATAGCCGAACAATATGCCGAGCGCCGCCGGGGTCGGTGACCACCAGTGCCGGATCTCCGCCAGACCCGCGCTGCTCAGCAACACGCACGCCACCCCGCCCAGAGTCACCCAGATCGCCCAGCGCGGCCGCCATAGCAGCAAACCGAGGACGCACGCCACCAGCCCCACCGAGAGCAACGCGCTCCAGCCCGGCACGACGTCGTGCAGGTTGGTCTGGGCGCGATACGAAGACAGCGCAGTCAGCGGCAACAGAACTAGACTTATCCACAACCACTCACGCACCAGCCGTCGAAACAGGCGCTGGACCTGACTCGGCTCGCGACTTTCACGCCGACGCGGGTTATTCATGGCAAACAGGGCAGGGGGCAGTGAATGGTTTCATGGGTCACAGGTCTGAAGACGTAGATCCGAAGAATCATAGCGGACGTTGATCGACGGCGGACGGCTTACTTTTTCAATGCACAGGCCAGCCCGTTAAGGTTGCCGGCCACTGCCCAAGCAACAAGGAACCCACGCGTATGCGCGTTGCGATACTGGACGATGAACCCGCCGAACTGCGCCGGGTCGAGCAAACCCTGCAGCAAATGGCTGCTGCAGGGGACCAGCCATGGTCACTGCACAGCTTTGAACGGGGAGAGGACCTGTTGCGCCAGCTGCGCCGGGACACTTTCGACCTGCTGATCCTCGACTGGCAACTGCCCGACCTGACCGGCTTGGCGCTACTGCGCTGGACCCGCGAACACATGGAGTCGCCGCCCGCCGCGATCATGCTGACCAGCCGCGACGGCGAAAGCGACATCGTCCAGGCCCTCAATGCCGGTGCCGACGATTACGTCAGCAAACCGTTCCGCCCCAATGAGCTGAAAGCCCGAGTCGCCGCCGTGCTGCGCCGGCACAGCCAGCCACGTAGTGCCGCCGCCGAAGTGTTGAGTTTCAATGACCTGATCTTCGATGACGCCGAACTGACCGTCACCCGCGACCTTAAACCCATCGTCATGACCGAGCGCGAATACCGCCTCGCTCGCTGCCTGTTCAGTAATCTGGGGCGGCCGTTGTCGCGTGAATACCTATATGAGCGGTTCTGGCCCCACGAAGAGGCGGTCTCTTCGCGACCGCTGGATACGCACATCTACCGTCTGCGCAACAAACTTGGGCTGACGGCGGAGCGGGGCTGGCAACTGCTGACCATTTACGGGTATGGATATCGGCTGGAGAGTGTCACGGCAACGAGCGAGTGAAGAGGGCAGGCCAACGGCATTGCGTTGGCCCTGGCTGGCACCAGTGATCAATGAAAGGTCAATGCCAGCAATCCAATCGCCAGTTTGCGGATGTCTTCTCCCCAGCCGAGATCATGCGGACTGACTGCCAGCGGAAAATGCAGCTGGATACGCAGCACACCTTGTTGCGCGACGAGGGCCTGCACCTCGGCAGGCAGGTTGATATTGATTGTGTTGCTGGTGGCGTTGGTCAGGCTGGCAGAGATTACCGGCACGTTATTGATGCTGATATCCACCGTTTGGCGCGGCGTTCTCTCAGACAGGAACGCGTTGGTTTCAAGCGTCAGTGAACTCACGCCAGCCTTGGGGCGCAGGATGATCTCGGCATCCGGCCCGACCGATCCGGTGCCCCAGGCCTCGGCAAACCACCAGCCTTTTCCAAGTGCAGCCGTGCCCCGACTCCCCTCCACAAACTGCAGCTTTTCGCCGGCGTCGAATGAAGGGATCAAATCCCGGGGGGCACCGGCCATGAGTGGCAGACAGTCAGTGCAGCGCTTCCAGCCCGGGGCCAGCACATGGAAGCCGTCAATCCTGGCCAGCATATCGCTGTCGTCATCCACGTTGAGCGCCGCTTGCAGCGCTGACCGCTGCTCAAGCACGTAGAGGGTATCGCGCTCATACTTGCCGGAGTCGATGGTTCTGGCGGCAGTACGCTGCAGATCCTCCTGCGCTTGCGCACTCACTCGGCCCAGGTACACCGCATCGGTGGCGAGATGATTCCGGCCCGCGTAATCGGAGAGGGTCATCCAATGAGTCGTCAGGTTCTGCGGAATCACGTAGCGGACCTTCTGATAGTGCGCTGCCGCGCTTTGCCAGAACGGATTGACCATCGGGGTTTTCCAGGTCGCAGCAGGTGTGACCATCTGCTGCCGGCGTATGCCTGCCCAACCGGCACGGGTGTCGAAGACCTGTACCAGAAGGGCTGTCACCAGCAGCAACAGCGCAGTCCGTGGCGCCGCGTTACGCGCGATCAGGAACACCACCGCAAAGATCGCCGCGTACATGACCGGCCAGATCATCCGCCCCGAAGCGCGGAAAATACCGGCCATGGAAATGACGGGGTCAGGCAACCAGTAGACGAACTCGAGCGGTCCGACGCCGATCCTGTTGGAGAACGCAAAAAGCATCAGTCCAAACAGTGCCAGCAGCAATAACCAGCGTTTGCGCATCGTTGCAACGATCTGGCCTTCGCCGGAGCAAATGAACCACAGCGCGCAAACGAGCAGAAACATCACCCCCAGCCCCGGGAAAGCCATGCCGGCCGAATCCCCAGGTACGCCAGGTATATCGCCGAGGACGCGAGACCATCCAGCGGGGTCGAAAAACGTCAGCACGTTGGCGCGAAACAATCCGAATCCGAATGAAGCCAGTCCCTCACCTTCAACGGTGAAATAGCCTGCTTGCCAGCAACACACCCCGGTCAGCAACAGCAGGCCAACCAGCTCGACAAACGCCTTTTTCAGCAGCAGCTGCCGCCTCAATGATTGGGCCAGCAAGTCGGCGAGCCAGATCAAGCCAACCATTGCCAACAGATAAGCGTGTATCAAGGCCGCGACCGCCAGCAACGTGCCCCAGGCCGGACAACGCCGCTCGACATGAGGGCGCAGGGCCAGATACAGGGCGGCCAGGATCAGGAAGTGCCCGGCGAGGGATAAATGCTCTGCCATCCGCGAAATCAGCGCCGGGTTGAACAGAAACAGTGCCGCCCCCAGCAAACGCAGCGCAATGTTGGCGGTGGCCAGGCCCATCAGCTTCCAGGCAAACCAGCCCTGCAACACAAAACACAACAACAGCCACAGGCCAAAGTACTGGAAAGGCTCGGGAAGCCATGCGGCAAAGGGTTTGAAGATCAACGCCAGCAGCGGGTTCGAATCCGAGTAGATGATCGCGCTGCTCAGCTCCAATCCATACGAAGGATTGAGCCCCAGCGGCAACGACCAGGGCGAATGCCTGAAAAACACCCAGCCAAGGTAGTGTGTTGCCGGATCACCGCTGCCCAGCCACGCAATGTTTTGCGGGTTTAGCGCCCTTGGACCGATGACGATAAAAAAGGCCAGAACCCCCAACAGCAGGGGCAGCACACTGACCGATAGACGTGTGACGGAATCCTTCCTTACGCATTGATGAGTCAATTGATTGCTCTTTTTTTAGTTGTTTTTCTACAATCTGGCCGCCGCCTGTCTGCGACGAAAGAGCCGCATCGTATCGCGCTTCAAGACGAAATTGAACGCAAAAAAAAGCCCGCTTGCGCGGGCCTTTCCTGTGCGGAGTCGGCAACCTAGAAGTCCAGATTGGATACCGCGAGAGCATTGCTCTCGATGAAGTCACGACGAGGTTCGACCGCATCACCCATCAGGGTGTTGAAGATCTGGTCTGCGCCAATGGCGTCTTCGATAGTGACTTTCAGCATGCGGCGCACGCTTGGGTCCATGGTGGTTTCCCACAGCTGATCCGGGTTCATTTCGCCCAGACCTTTGTATCGCTGGATGGTGTGGCGCTTGGTGCTTTCCGCCATCAGCCAGTCCAGTGCTTCCTTGAACTCGGTGACCGCTTTCTTGCGCTCGCCACGCTGGATGTACGCACCTTCGTCGAGCAGGGTGCTCAGTTGAGCGCCGAGGGTGACGACGGTTTTGTAGTCGTTGCTGCCGAAGAAGTCGCGGTTGAAGGTGACGTAGTTCGACAGACCGTGGGAGATCAGTTCGACCTCTGGCAGCCAGACGCCACGTTCACGGTCTTCACGCAGGCTGGCCTTGTAGACCAGACCGGATTTTTCAACGGTGCGCAGACGCGCTTCGTACTGGGCCAGCCACTCTTGCATTGCTGCGTGGTCGCCAAGCTTTTCCAGGCTCACGGCCGGCAGGTAGATGAAGTGCTCGGTCAGCTCCTGCGGGTACAGGCGCGACAGACGCTTGAGGGTCTTCATCACCATGCGGAAGTCGTTCACCAGACGCTCGAGCGCTTCACCGGAAATGCCCGGGGCTTCTTCGTTCAGGTGCAGGCTCGCATCTTCCAGGGCCGACTGCGTCATGTACTCTTCCATGGCGTCGTCGTCTTTGATGTATTGCTCTTGCTTGCCTTTCTTGACCTTGTACAGCGGTGGCTGAGCGATGTAGATGTAGCCACGCTCGATCAGCTCCGGCAACTGACGGAAGAAGAAGGTCAGCAGCAGGGTACGGATGTGCGAACCGTCAACGTCAGCATCGGTCATGATGATGATGTTGTGATAACGCAGCTTGTCGATGTTGTACTCGTCGCGACCGATACCGCAGCCCAGTGCGGTGATCAAGGTGCCCACTTCCTGGGAAGAGATCATCTTGTCGAAACGCGCTTTCTCGACGTTGAGGATCTTGCCCTTCAACGGCAGGATGGCCTGGGTCTTGCGGTTACGTCCCTGCTTGGCAGAGCCGCCCGCAGAGTCACCTTCCACGAGGTACAGTTCGGACAGCGCCGGATCTTTTTCCTGGCAGTCAGCGAGCTTGCCCGGCAGGCCGGCGATGTCCAGCGCGCCTTTGCGGCGGGTCATCTCACGGGCCTTGCGCGCAGCTTCACGGGCACGCGCAGCGTCGATCATCTTGCCGACGACCAGCTTGGCTTCGTTCGGGTTTTCCAGGAGGAAGTCGGAGAAGTACTTGCCCATCTCCTGCTCGACCGCGGTCTTCACTTCGGAAGACACCAGCTTGTCTTTGGTCTGCGAGCTGAACTTCGGATCCGGCACTTTCACCGAGATGATCGCGGTCAGACCTTCACGGGCATCGTCACCGGTGGTGGCGACTTTGTGCTTCTTCGCCAGACCTTCCTGCTCGATGTAGTTGTTCAGGTTACGCGTCAGTGCAGAACGGAAACCCACCAGGTGAGTACCGCCGTCGCGCTGCGGAATGTTGTTGGTGAAGCACAACAGGTTCTCGTTGAAGCTGTCGTTCCACTGCAGGGCGATTTCCACGCCGATGCCGTCTTCACGCTGGATGTTGAAGTGGAACACCTGGTTGACCGCAGTCTTGTTGGTGTTCAGGTATTCAACGAACGCACGCAGGCCGCCTTCGTACTTGAACAGCTCTTCCTTGCCACTGCGCTCGTCCTTGAGGACGATGCCGACACCGGAGTTGAGGAAGGACAGTTCACGAATACGCTTGGCGAGGATGTCCCAGCTGAAGTGAATGTTCTTGAAGGTTTCGCTGGAAGCCTTGAAGTGGATCTGGGTACCGGTGGTTTCACTATCGCCAACGATGGCCATCGGCGCCTGAGGTACGCCGTGGACGTAGGTCTGTTCCCAGATCTTGCCGCTGCGGCGAACAGTCAGTACCAGCTCTTCGGACAGCGCGTTCACTACCGACACACCTACACCGTGCAGACCGCCGGAAACTTTGTAGGAGTTGTCGTCGAACTTACCGCCAGCGTGGAGGACGGTCATGATGACCTCGGCGGCGGAAACGCCTTCCTCTTTGTGCACGTCTACCGGGATGCCACGGCCGTTGTCTTTAACGGTGATGGACTCATCCGGGTGGATGATGATGCTGATGTCGTCGCAGTGGCCGGCGAGGGCTTCGTCGATCGAGTTGTCGACCACCTCGAACACCATGTGGTGCAGACCGCTGCCATCGTCGGTGTCACCAATGTACATACCGGGACGTTTGCGTACGGCATCCAGGCCTTTCAGCACTTTAATGCTCGTTGAGTCGTACGTATTTTCTTCGCTCAATGCCTTCACTCCCGATGGTCGTGGGTCTGGGTGATACGGCCCTGTTCCACGTGGAACAAAGCGACTGGCGTTTCCGTCTGCCAGCCTTCCCTCAATAATTCGTGATCTACACAGGTGATAAACACCTGGCAGCGTAAGTCTTCCAGCAAGCGGCACAGCGCGCGACGATGGCTCTCGTCCAGCTCGGACGGCAAGTCATCCACCAGATAAATACACTGACCGCGTCGGGCCTGGCTGACCAGATGCCCTTGGGCAATCCGCAGTGCACAGACCACCAACTTCTGCTGACCCCGGGACAAAATGTCCGCGGCGTTGTGTGCGCCCAATCTAAGACGCAAATCAGCCCGTTGTGGTCCTGCCTGGGTATGACCCATTTGCTGGTCCCGTTGCACGGAACCGGCGAGTACGGCGCTCAACTCCCGGTCTTTGTCCCAGCCTCGGTAATAGCTGAGCGTCAAACCTTCGAGCTCAACCAGTTCGCTCAAGGTTTGTTCAAAGACTGGTTTCAAGGCTTTGATGTAAGCGCGGCGGTATTCATCGATTTCAGCGCTGGCCTGGCACAGTTCCCTGTCCCAAACCGCTTGCGAAACGGCGTCAAGTGTACCATGCCGCAGCCATGAGTTTCTCTGGCGCAAGGCCTTCTGCAAACGCTGCCAAGTGGCCATGAAGCGCGGCTCAACGTGGAACACGCCCCAGTCGAGAAACTGCCGGCGAATCTTCGGCGCGCCTTCGAGCAGGCGGAAGCTGTCGGGGTTGATCAACTGCAGCGGCAGGATCTCCGCCAGTTGCGCAGCGCTGCGGGCGTTCTGGCCGTCGATGCGGATCTGGAACTCACCCTGACGATCGCGCGAGATGCCCAAAGCGCTATGCCCACCCTCGGCCAGTTCGACCTGACCGAACACGGTACAGGCGAGCTGCTCATACTGGATGACCGGCAAAAGCCGCGTGCTACGAAACGAACGGGCAAGCCCCAGCAGATGAATGGCTTCCAGAACACTGGTTTTGCCGCTGCCGTTGGCGCCGTAAAGGATGTTGATGCGGGGGGAGGGGGAGAAGGTCACCGGGTGCAGATTGCGCACCGCGGTGACCGAAACACGACTTAAGGACATCCAGGGTCAGCTGATTACAGACGCATCGGCATGACAACGTAAGCCGAATCGTCGTTGTCGGACTCTTGCACCAGCGCACTGCTGTTGGAGTCGGACAAAATCAGGCGAACCTGCTCGGTGGTCATCACGCCCAGCACGTCAAGCAAATAGCTCACGTTGAAGCCGATTTCCAGCGAACCGCCGTTGTATTCAACGCCTACTTCTTCTTCCGCTTCTTCCTGCTCCGGGTTGTTGGCCTGGATCTTCAACTGACCGCTGGCCAGTTGCAGACGGATACCACGGTACTTCTCGTTGGACAGAATAGCGGTACGGCTGAACGCTTCACGCAGAGCCTGGCGATCGCCCAGTACCAGCTTGTCGCCGCCCTTCGGCAGAACTCGCTCGTAGTCCGGGAACTTGCCGTCAACCAGTTTCGAGGTGAAGGTGAATTCACCGGTGGTCGCACGGATGTGATGTTGACCCAGGACGATGCTGACATTACCGTCCGGCTCGGTGAGCAGACGTGCCAGTTCAAGGATACCTTTGCGCGGCACGATCACCTGATGGCGATCAGGCTGGCCGATATCGGCTTTCATCGAGCACATGGCCAGACGGTGACCGTCGGTGGCCACGGCGCGGATGATGCCTTCGGACACTTCCAGCAGCATACCGTTGAGGTAGTAACGCACGTCCTGCTGGGCCATTGCGAAGCTGGTGCGTTCGATCAGGCGACGCAGTTTGCTTTGCTCAAGGCTGCAGGTCAGCGAGCCCGGACCTTCTTCAACGGTCGGGAAATCGTTGGCTGGCAGGGTCGACAGGGTGAAACGGCTACGGCCAGCCTTCACCACCAGCTTCTGCTCGTCGACCTTGATGTCGATCAGCGCATCGTTGGGCAGGCTTTTGCAGATATCCATCAGCTTGCGCGCAGGCACGGTGATGGAACCTGTTTCCGCCGGCTCCTCAAGTTGCACACGACCGACCAGCTCGACTTCCAGGTCGGTACCGGTCAGCGACAGTTGCTGGCCTTCGACTACCAACAGCACGTTGGACAGTACCGGCAAGGTCTGTCGACGCTCGACGACGCCTGCGACCAGTTGCAGGGGTTTCAACAGGGCTTCGCGTTGAATGGTGAAATGCATGGTCTAGTCCCTTGCCTTAATAAGCTGCGCTGGTGTTCATCAAGTGGTCAGTGTACGCAGCAGGTTCTTGTAGTCCTCGCGGATGTCCGCGTCGGATTCCTTAAGTTCGTTGATCTTGCGGCAGGCGTGCAACACGGTGGTGTGGTCACGGCCGCCAAACACATCGCCGATTTCCGGCAGGCTGTGGTTGGTCAGTTCCTTGGACAACGCCATGGCCACCTGACGCGGACGCGCTACCGAGCGCGAACGGCGCTTGGACAACAAGTCCGAGATCTTGATCTTGTAGTACTCGGCGACGGTGCGCTGAATGTTATCCACAGAGACCAGTTTGTCTTGCAGCGCCAACAGGTCTTTCAGGGATTCGCGAATCAGCTCGATAGTGATGTCGCGGCCCATGAAGTGCGAGTGGGCAATCACGCGTTTCAGCGCGCCTTCCAGCTCTCGGACGTTGGAGCGAATACGCTGGGCAATGAAGAACGCAGCGTCATGCGGCAACTCGACTTTGGCCTGGTCGGCCTTCTTCATCAAGATCGCGACGCGGGTTTCCAGTTCCGGCGGCTCGACGGCTACCGTCAGGCCCCAACCGAAGCGGGATTTGAGGCGCTCTTCAAGGCCTTCGATTTCTTTCGGGTAGCGGTCACTGGTGAGAATGACCTGCTGGCCACCTTCAAGCAGGGCGTTGAAGGTGTGGAAAAACTCTTCCTGCGAGCGCTCCTTGCGAGCAAAGAACTGAATGTCGTCGATCAGCAAAGCATCCACCGAACGGTAGAAACGCTTGAACTCGTTGATCGCGTTCAGTTGCAGCGCCTTGACCATGTCGGCGACGAAACGCTCGGAATGCAGGTACACGACCTTGGCATTCGGGTTCTTCTTTAATAGGTGGTTACCCACCGCGTGCATCAAGTGGGTTTTACCCAGGCCGACACCACCATAAAGGAACAGTGGGTTGTAGCCGTGCTTGGGGTTGTCCGCCACTTGCCAGGCCGCCGCGCGGGCGAGCTGGTTGGATTTACCTTCGACGAAGTTTTCAAAGGTAAAGGTGCGGTTCAGATAGCTCGTGTGCTTGAGCGCACCTTCGACCTGCACGGTGCGCTGTTCGGCACGGACCGGGGCCTGTTGCGAAGCAGCCCCGGACATCGGGTCGAAACTGTCGCGAGACGGTTCATCGCTGACTTCAGGGCTTTTCTGCGTTGAACGCTTGGCTGCCGGGGCTGACGTCTGGGTGGGTGCCGGCGTACTCACAGGCGTGGCATTTGCCTGGGCCTGCTGGGAAACCTGCGCGGCTGCAAGCGGCGCGTTCGGTGCGGCACGCGGAGCGGAACTGCGTTTGCTGCCTATCAATAAGGAAAGCGCAGGCGCCATGCCGTTGCCGTGCTCATCCAGCAGTTCAAGGACGCGGCCCAGATACTTTTCGTTGACCCAGTCCAGCACAAAACGGTTCGGTGCGTAGACGCGCAACTCGTCGCCTTCGGCTTCGACCT
Organism: Pseudomonas sp. SDT291_1_S447; assembly: GCF_054070155.1. Classification (NCBI taxonomy): domain Bacteria; kingdom Pseudomonadati; phylum Pseudomonadota; class Gammaproteobacteria; order Pseudomonadales; family Pseudomonadaceae; genus Pseudomonas; species Pseudomonas sp. SDT291_1_S447. Next base: position 48,614 of record NZ_JBSVXS010000003.1, on the reverse strand, counting down.
GTAGTGGACGGATCCAGGTGTTGAATTGTTGGGCAGGCAGCTCCTCGCGCAAAAGCTCCACGCACTGCTGCCAAAGTTCCACTGACACGGATATCCCCTAAGTTGAAAGCCGGTGAGGCAAAAACAAGCGGCCATTGTAGCGGCGAGCCGTCCACTTATCCACATGCAGGTTGCCGGGTGAGCATGATTTATCAATGCGTTAAATCAGAAAAAGGCGACCAACGGTGTGTGAATAAGCTCTGTGGATAACCGCCTCTAAGGGCACTGGACAAGTAGGGGTTGAACTCGGTGGATAACCTGCCTGTGGATAACAGCCCATTCCACGCACAGGTTATCCGATGGCGCAGCACAGGCTGAACACGGTTTTCCACTGTAGTTGTCATTCTCTGTACATCAGGTAAAACATGGGCCGGTGTCACTTATCCACAGAAGAAGGTTTGCCTAGCTTTTATAAGCTTTACAGAAAAGCTTTAAATAATTCCCTTCTTTATTTTTATGTATGGAGAGCAGGTGATCAGGCAAAGAACACCTCGAGATCTATTTATAAGGAAACGTTGGTTGGAAATTGACCTGAAGGCTTGCTTTCTCTAGAATCCCCGGTCTCTTAAAACGGGGGCCATTCCGGCCCGTTGTGGACGAACCAGGTAACACGACAATGAAACGTACTTTCCAACCAAGCACTATCAAACGCGCTCGTACCCACGGTTTCCGTGCTCGCATGGCTACCAAGAACGGCCGCGCAGTCCTGTCGCGTCGTCGCGCCAAAGGTCGTGCGCGTCTGGCAGTTTGATAATCCGGTACTGGAGGTGAGTCAGGACTTCAGTCGGGAAAAGCGTCTGCTTACCCCCCGGCATTTCAAGGCAGTCTTTGACTCCCCTACCGGCAAGGTTCCGGGGAAAAATCTCCTGCTCCTTGCACGCAACAACGATCTTGATCACCCCCGTCTCGGGCTGGTTATCGGGAAAAAGAGCGTAAAGCTCTCCGTTGAGCGCAATCGCCTCAAGCGTTTGATGCGCGAATCGTTCCGTCTGCACCAGGATTCACTGGTCGGCTGGGATATCGTTATCGTCGCGCGCAAAGGTCTGGGCGATGTAGAAAACCCCGAATTGATTCAGCATTTCGGCAAGCTCTGGAAACGCCTGGCACGCAGCAAGCCGGTTCCGGAAGTCAAAACCGAAGCTGTAGGGGTAGACAGTACCGATGCGTAAACTGGCCCTCGTTCCGATCCAGTTTTATCGCTATGCCATTAGTCCTTTGATGGCCAGCCACTGTCGCTTCTACCCCAGTTGTTCCTGCTACGCGTATGAAGCCATTGAAAATCATGGCCTTCTGCGCGGTGGCTGGCTGACCTTTCGTCGTTTAGGTCGCTGTCATCCGTGGAATCCCGGTGGTTATGACCCGGTTCCACCTATCCCTACCTCCCGTTCTTCTTCGATGGCCGAGTAATCATGGATATCAAACGCACGATCCTGATCGTCGCCCTGGCAATCGTGTCCTACGTTATGGTTCTTAAATGGAACCAGGACTATGGCCAGGCTGCCCTGCCGACTCAGAATGTTGCTTCCAGTACGACTACATCCGGTTTGCCGGACACCGCCACTGGCAATAATGCTGCCGCCAGTGACGATATTCCGCGCGCCGCTAGCGATACCAGCGCACCTGCCGAAACTCCGGTAGCCGCCAGCAAGGATCTGATCCAGATCAAAACCGACGTGCTCGATCTCGCGATCGATCCACAAGGTGGCGATGTTGCTCAACTGACCTTGCCTTTGTATCCACGTCGTCAGGATCGTCCTGATGTTCCGTTCCAGCTGTTCGATAACGGCGGCGAACGTGTTTATCTGGCACAAAGCGGTCTGATCGGCACCAATGGTCCTGATGCAAATCCGGCCGGTCGTCCGGTCTACTCCGCGGAGAAGAAGACTTATCAACTGGCTGACGGTCAGGACCAACTGGTCGTCGACCTGAAGTTCAGCAAGGACGGCGTCAATTACATCAAGCGTTTCACTCTGAAACGCGGCCTGTATGACGTAGCCGTTTCCTACATTGTGGATAACCAGAGCGCTCAGCCCTGGAATGGCGCGATGTTCGCGCAGTTGAAGCGCGATGCTAGCGCTGATCCTTCGTCCACAACCGCTACTGGCACCGCGACTTACCTGGGCGCCGCCCTGTGGACAAGTTCGGAGCCTTACAAAAAAGTGTCCATGAAGGACATGGACAAGGCACAGCTGAAAGAAACCGTCACCGGTGGTTGGGTAGCCTGGCTGCAACACTACTTCGTGACTGCGTGGATTCCGGCCAAGGGCGAAAACAACATCGTCCAGACTCGTAAAGACAGCAAAGGCAACTACATCATCGGTTACACCGGTCCAACACTGACCGCTGCTCCGGGTGCCAAAGTTGAAACCAGCGCTGTGCTGTACGCCGGTCCGAAAAGCCAGGCTGTATTGAAAGAGTTGTCCCCAGGTCTGGAACTGACCGTCGACTACGGCATTCTGTGGTTCATTGCCCAGCCAATCTTCTGGCTGCTGCAACACATCCACGCCATTGTCGGTAACTGGGGCTGGTCGATCATCTTCCTGACCATGCTGATCAAGGGTATTTTCTTCCCTCTGTCGGCTGCCAGCTACAAATCGATGGCGCGCATGCGTGCTGTCGCGCCGAAACTGGCTGCTCTGAAAGAGCAACATGGCGATGACCGGCAGAAAATGTCGCAAGCCATGATGGAGCTGTACAAGAAAGAGAAGATCAATCCGCTGGGCGGCTGCTTGCCGATCCTCGTGCAGATGCCGGTTTTCCTTTCGCTGTACTGGGTTCTGCTGGAAAGCGTGGAAATGCGCCAGGCGCCGTTCATGCTGTGGATCACTGACCTGTCGATCAAGGATCCGTTCTTCATCCTGCCGATCATCATGGGCGCAACCATGTTCATCCAGCAGCAGCTGAACCCGACTCCGCCGGATCCGATGCAGGCGAAGGTCATGAAAATGATGCCAATCATCTTCACCTTCTTCTTCCTGTGGTTCCCTGCAGGTCTGGTGCTGTACTGGGTTGTGAACAACTGCCTGTCGATTGCACAACAGTGGTACATCACGCGTAAGATCGAAGCGGCGACGAAAAAAGCCGAGGCGTAACTTGCACTGTGGATAACACCACTCAGAACGCCCCCTCGTGGGGCGTTTTGCTATCTGCCACTTTTGTCTGGATTCCGGTTTATGAGCACACCTCGTGAAACCATCGCCGCCGTCGCCACCGCTCAAGGTCGCGGCGGTGTGGGCATCGTCCGTATTTCCGGACCGCTGGCCAGCGTTGCAGCCAAAGCTATCAGCGGCCGCGAACTGAAACCGCGTTACGCCCATTACGGGCCATTTTTCAGTGACGACCAGCAAGTGCTCGATGAAGGTCTGGCGCTGTATTTCCCGGGACCGAACTCGTTTACCGGCGAAGACGTGCTGGAATTGCAGGGACATGGCGGCCCGATCGTGCTGGACATGCTGCTCAAGCGTTGCCTGGAGTTGGGTTGTCGTTTGGCCCGTCCCGGTGAATTCAGTGAACGAGCCTTCCTCAATGACAAACTCGACCTGGCCCAGGCCGAGGCGATTGCCGATTTGATCGAAGCCAGTTCGGCACAGGCTGCACGCAATGCTCTGCGTTCTTTGCAAGGCGCTTTTTCCCAACGTGTGCATAACTTGACCGAACAACTGATCGGTCTGCGCATCTACGTCGAAGCCGCCATCGACTTTCCGGAAGAAGAAATCGACTTCCTCGCCGATGGCCATGTGTTGAGCATGCTCGACAAAGTGCGCGATGAGTTATCCACAGTACTGCGTGAAGCCGGGCAAGGTGCGTTGTTGCGCGATGGCATGACCGTGGTGATTGCCGGCCGTCCGAATGCCGGCAAGTCCAGTCTGTTGAATGCACTGGCCGGTCGCGAAGCGGCGATCGTGACGGAGATTGCCGGCACCACGCGGGATATCCTGCGCGAACATATCCACATCGACGGCATGCCGTTGCACGTTGTCGATACCGCAGGTTTGCGTGATACCGATGATCATGTGGAAAAGATCGGTGTCGAACGGGCATTGAAGGCAATCGGTGAAGCCGATCGGGTGTTGTTGGTGGTTGATGCGACCGCCCCGGAGGCGCTGGACCCGTTTGCGTTGTGGCCGGAATTCCTCGAAACCCGTCCGGATCCGGCGAAAGTCACCCTGATTCGCAACAAAGCGGATCTGACCGGCGAAGCAATTGCCCTGGAAACCAGTGAAGACGGACATGTGACGATCAGCCTTAGCGCCAAGTCGGCCGGTGAAGGGCTGGACTTGCTGCGTGACCATCTCAAGGCTTGCATGGGTTACGAGCAAACGTCGGAAAGCAGCTTCAGCGCACGCCGCCGCCATCTCGAGGCTCTGCGCCATGCCAGTGCCGCGCTGGAACACGGCCGTGCGCAGCTGACATTGGCGGGTGCCGGTGAATTGCTCGCCGAAGATTTGCGTCAGGCCCAGCATTCTCTGGGTGAAATCACCGGGGCTTTCAGCTCTGATGATCTGCTGGGAAGAATCTTTTCCAGCTTCTGCATCGGCAAATAACAAAAAGGGGGCTGTGAGAATTTATCCACAGCCCCTTTTTCGTTTTACCAGTTGTAAGAAACTGTACCGAGCAAGGTGCGGTCTTCACCCCAGTAGCAGCGGCCGGCATCGTTGCATCCCGACACATACTCCTTGTCGAACAGGTTTTTCGCGTTCAGGTCGACGCTCCAGTGCGTGTCGATCTGATAACCGATGGCCGCATCCACCAACGTGACATCGCCGGCATCCAGCTTCCCGTACAGAGTAGGCGAGGTGTAAGCGAAGGCACTGTCGAAGTAACGCACTCCACCGCCGACGTAGAAGCCTTTCAAGTCACCATCGAGGAATCGATATTTCGCCCAGACCGAAGCCTGATTACGTGGCACGCCAGTCATTTGATGGCCTTTGACCAATGACGTCGCGGCATCCTTGGTAATCCGCGCATCGGTGTAGGTGTAGGCCGCCGTGACATTGAGATTCTGGGTCAGGTTACTGTTCAGTTCCAGTTCCACGCCTTTGGAACGGCTTTCGCCGACCTGGCGATAGGTCGACGTGGTCGAGTCGAAGTAGGTGTCGTCCTTTTTGCGCAGGTCATACACCGACGCAGTGAACGCGGTGTCCCAGCCAATCGGTTCGTACTTCAGGCCCACTTCATATTGGCTGCTGGTTATCGGGTCGAGTGGCGTGCCGGCATTGGAAATCTGCTGCACCGGCACGAATGAGGTGGAATAGCTGACATACGGCGTCATGCCGTTGTCGAACTGGTACATCACCCCGCCTTGATAAGTGAATTTCTTGTCCTCGGAGCTGATGTTGCTGCCCTTGGCCACCTTGTCGCGGAAATCACTGTCGACCCAGTCCTGGCGCCCACCGAGCAAGAACAACCAGTGGTCATATTTACTCTGGATCTGCGCATAAATACCTTTCATCTGCTGCTCGAGCAAAGTGTTTTGCACCGCGATCGGGGTGGTGGGATCACGCAGGTAAACCGGGTTGTAGATATCGATCGGCCCGACGATGCCGGCATTCCAGTCCTGATTGAACGAAGTGCGATCGTAGCTGGCACCAAACAGCACGGTGTTTTCCAATTCGCCGACTTGGAATTTGCCTTCCAGTTGGTTATCCAGCGAGTACACCATCGATTTGTTGAAGCGATCGTAGGCGGTCATGTTCAGGCGCGTGCCGAAGCCCGCATTGTTGAGGTTGCCTGGCCAGGTTTCGTGGCGGGTGATGCGCGACTGCATGTAGCGTGAGTTCTGCCGGAACTGCCAGTCGTCGTTGAAGGAGTGGCTGAACTCGTAACCGCTGCTCCAGGTTTCCCGTTCGAAGGTGTTCCAGTCCGGGTCGCCGAGCATGGTGCCTTTGGATAACTTGCCGTTGGGGTTTGTCAGCAAGGTGCCGGCGGCCGGTAGGCCAAGTTCCATATTGGTGTGATCCTTCTGGTAGTTGGCCAGCAGGGTCAAGGTGTTGAAATCGTCAAAATTCAGGGTCAGCGAAGGGGCGATGTAGAGGCGGTCATCCGGGACGTGATCGGTCTGGGTGTCGGACTTACGGCCGAGCATCACTACACGCCCGAGAATGTTGCCGCTGTCGTTGAGTGGCCCCGACACATCAACACCGATTTGCCGTCGGTTGTTCGAGCCATAGCCGAGTTGCACTTCGCCTTGCGGTGCAGCGGTTGGCCGTTTGCTGACCAGATTGACCAGGCCGCCGGGGGCGTTTTCCCCATACAGCAATGAGGACGGGCCACGGAAAATTTCCACCCGCTCAAGTCCATAAGGTTCGGTACTGGTGTCATAACGGTTGCCTTGCACACGGAGTCCATCGCGCAGCAGGCCGTAGCCGTAATCGGTGGCGTTGAAACCGCGAATGAAAAACAGATCGCCGGCCAGACTGTCGCCGGCGGCAAACGGAGGAGCAAAGATCCCCGGCACGTAGCCAAGCACCTCGGTGAGCGTCTGAGATTTCTGATCCTTCATGCGTTGCGCGGTTACGACTGACACCGAACGGGGCGTTTCCGACAACGGTGTACTGGTTTTCGTACCGATCCGGCTGCTCTGCGCTTTGTAGCCGACGTCGGCGGCGTAATCCAGATTCATCGGATTGGCCAATTGCCCGTTGATGTTGGTCGGGGCCAGTTCCAGCGCGTCACCATTGGGCAACGCCTGCAGAATGTAACTGCCCGGCGCCTGCGGTACGGCTTGCAACCCCGAGCCTTGCAGCAGTTGAGCGAATCCCTGGTCGACGGTGAAATTGCCGTTCAGTGCGGCACTGCGTAAACGGCTGGTCTGTTGCGGCGAGAACGACAGAATCACGTTTGCTGCGGAGGCGAACTGGCTCAAAGCATTATCCAGCGGGCCGGCAGCAATGGTGAAACGCTGGGCGGCCGTCGCCGCGAAGGCGTTGTTGGTCATTACCAGGCAAGGCGCGGCGCTGGTCATCAGTAAGCTGTAGGCAATGCAGTGGTGAGAAAAACGCTGACGGAACGTGGGAAGACGCATGTGTGGATAAGCCCTGGAGGTGGCGAAGAGCCGCGTTTATCGCGATTACCTGTAGGGCCGGGTCAGGGCAAAAAAAGATAACCCTTTTTTCGATTTATTTTTCCCCAGGTGATTTTCGATCAGACATTGTGGCTGATCGAGACCCAGTAACGGGTGAAGTAGCGGACATTGATCGGTAACGAGGCCTGAAGGTTGGCCAGCACGGCATCGGTGGAATCGAGCCGAAAGGTGCCGGATACCCGCAGATCCCGGGCGCGGCTATCGCAGTGCAGAACGCCGCTGCGATAACGCCCCAGCTCTTCGATCACCTCGCCCAACCGCGCATCAAGCACAATCAGCTGGCCGTTCGTCCACGCCACTGCTGAGGATTCAAATGGAAGAAGGCGTCCGATATGCCGACTATCGAAGTCAGCACCTTCGCCTGCCTTCAAGATCATCGCGGCCGTTGATGGATCAGCGGGTTGCACGCTGACCCGATCTTCCAGCACGCCGACCCGCGTCGAGCCCGACAGCTGATGCACCGAAAAACGCGTACCCAACGCTTGAATCCGGCCGTCGCGGGTCTCGACAAAAAACGGCCGCTGATCGCCAAGCTTGCCGGTTTCAATGAGAATCTCACCCGAGCGCAGGCGAATCAGGCGCTGTGCGGCGTCGAAAGACACATCGATGGCGGTATCGGTGTTGAGCTGGATCTGGCTGCCATCCGCCAATGAAAGGCTACGACGCTGGCCAACGCCGGTTTTGTAGTCGGCCCAGACATTCCCCTGGGATGTATGTTGCTGAGCGTTCCAACCGAGGAACCCTGTCCCGGTCGCGAGCAGCAACAGCTTCAGTACCTGACGCCGTTGCTGGCCGGTATTCAGCGCGCGACGTTTCAAATCCTGCGGCAGAGTGCCGAGATGACGCTGCAATTGTTCCATCTGGTTCCACGCCGCCAAGTGCGCTGGATCGCTATCTATCCACAGCTGCCAGGCTTTTTGTTCGGCGAGCGTCGGCGGATCTGCCTGAAACTGCACATACCAAGCGGCAGCGGCTTCGAACACTTTGCGGTTGGGGGCGATGGCCATCAGGGTTGCGCCATGATCAGGGCACATTCCGTCAAAGCGCGGATCATGTGCTTCTTTACTGTGGTCAGGGAAACCTTCAACTGCACAGCGATCTGTTGATAAGTCAGGCCGTCGATCTGCGAGAGCATAAAGATCTGCCGGGTTCGCGCGCCCAGACCGGCCAAGGCTTTATCCACAGCGATCAGGGTTTCGATGATCAGTGCCTTGTCTTCTTCGCTGATGGCGGTGGCTTCCGGTCGAGCAGCCAAGGTCTGCAAGTAGGCGACTTCGATGGCCTGTCTTCTATAGCGATCAATGACGAGGCCGCGTGCAATGGTCGCCAGATAATCCCGCGGTTCGCGAATCTGCGCGGCATTCCGTGCCGCGAGGATCCGCACGAAGGTGTCATGCGCGACATCCGCAGCATCGCAGGCGTTATGCAATTTGCCCCTGAGCCATCCATATAGCCACGAATGGTGTTGCTCGTAGATTTGCTCGATCGCAGCGTGGTGGGCGGGTGGGGACATGGGGAGAAACTGACGAGTTAATGATAATGGCTATTATTAGCCTCTGTTACGTTCTCTCACAATAGCCCTTTCACATCCCTCTATCGGCTTCCTGGTCGTCACCGATCTTTCGATGGCGGTTTTTTTTGCGCCCGGAAAAAGCCATTTGGTCGATTTTCTGTGGATTAAGCCCTGTGAATAACTGCCACTAAGGGCAGTTGATAACAGGGCCTGAAAACTGGATATAACCCCCTCTGTGGATAACCAGCCCTTTCATCCACAGGCTTACACCGGTTATCCAAGGGCCTCATTGGCACATGAGCACAGGGTTTTGAAACTCTGTACATATTGAATATAAAGGCTTGTAGCAATCTATCCACAGAAAGCGTGCTCAGTAAGAATAAACATAAAAACAAAGGTTTTATAAATTTCTCTCTTTTTTATTCTTTTAACCTCGAGTTCTCCACAGCTGGTTAAATTTTGTGCAAAGGGTTCTTTAGGAAGGGCGAAGTCCCTATACTTGTCGACCAGGTCCAGAAACCTGATCTCAAACTATTCCTGAATTACCTACTTAAGCAGGCACGAGGTGCGTGGTGGATTTCCCTTCCCGTTTTGAAGTGATCGTCATCGGCGGCGGTCATGCCGGTACCGAGGCAGCACTGGCCTCAGCACGTATGGGGGCAAAAACCCTGTTGCTGACGCATAACGTGGAAACCCTCGGTGCCATGAGTTGCAACCCGGCCATCGGTGGCATTGGCAAAAGCCATCTGGTCAAGGAAATCGACGCCCTCGGCGGCGCGATGGCCATGGCTACCGATAAGGGCGGCATCCAGTTTCGCGTGTTGAATAGCCGCAAAGGCCCAGCGGTACGGGCAACCCGTGCACAAGCCGACCGGATTCTGTACAAAGCCGCTGTCCGCGAAATCCTCGAAAACCAGCCGAACCTGTGGATATTTCAACAAGCTGCTGACGACCTGATCGTTGAGCAGGAACAAGTCCGTGGTGTTGTCACGCAAATGGGTCTGCGCTTCTTCGCCGATTCCGTGGTGTTGACCACCGGTACCTTCCTTGGTGGACTTATCCACATCGGTTTGCAGAATTTCTCCGGTGGCCGCGCCGGTGATCCGCCGTCGATTGCCCTGGCTCACCGTTTGCGTGAACTGCCACTGCGTGTCGGTCGCCTGAAAACCGGTACACCGCCGCGTATCGACGGCAAGTCTGTGGATTTCTCGGTGATGACCGAGCAACCAGGCGATACGCCGATCCCGGTGATGTCGTTCATGGGCAACAAAGAACAACATCCGCGCCAGGTCAGTTGCTGGATTACTCACACCAACGCCCGCACCCACGAAATCATTGCCGCGAACCTCGATCGTTCGCCGATGTATTCCGCTGCCGGTGAAATCGAAGGCATCGGCCCGCGCTATTGCCCGTCGATCGAAGACAAGATCCACCGCTTTGCCGACAAGGAAAGCCATCAGGTGTTTATCGAACCGGAAGGATTGACCACCCATGAGCTGTACCCGAACGGGATATCCACAAGCTTGCCGTTCGACGTGCAATTGCAGATCGTGCAATCGATCCGCGGCATGGAAAACGCGCACATCGTGCGTCCGGGTTATGCGATCGAGTATGACTACTTCGATCCGCGCGACCTGAAGTACAGCCTGGAAACCAAAGTCATCGGCGGTCTGTTCTTCGCCGGGCAAATCAACGGCACTACCGGCTACGAAGAAGCCGGCGCCCAAGGTTTGCTCGCTGGCGCCAACGCCGCTCTGCGCGCCAAGGGCAAAGAAGCCTGGTGTCCGCGTCGCGATGAAGCGTACATCGGCGTGTTGGTCGACGACCTGATCACCCTCGGTACCCAAGAGCCGTACCGCATGTTCACTTCCCGTGCCGAGTACCGCCTGATCCTGCGTGAAGACAATGCGGACCTGCGTCTGACCGAAAAAGGTCGCGAGCTGGGTCTGGTCGATGATGCGCGTTGGGCGGCCTTCTGCAAGAAACGCGAAAGCATCGAACTCGAAGAGCAGCGCCTGAAAAGCACCTGGGTTCGCCCGAATACGCAGCAGGGCGATGCGATTGCCGAGAAATTCGGCACGCCGCTGACCCACGAATACAACTTGCTCAACCTCTTGAGTCGTCCGGAAATCGACTACGCTGGTCTGGTCGAGGTGACCGGCAACGGTGCCGAAGATCCACAGGTCGCCGAACAGGTTGAAATCAAGACCAAATACGCCGGTTACATTGATCGTCAACAGGACGAAATCGCCCGTCTGCGCGCCAGTGAAGACACGAAATTGCCTGTGGATATCGATTACACCAACATTTCCGGTCTCTCCAAGGAGATCCAGAGCAAGCTCGGCGCGACTCGTCCAGAGACGCTGGGTCAGGCTTCGCGGATCCCGGGCGTGACCCCGGCAGCGATTTCGCTGTTGATGATTCATTTGAAAAAACGCGGCGCGGGCCGTCAGTTGGAGCAAAGCGCTTGAGTTCTAAGGTCACTTCGCAACACGCCGAAGAGTTATCCACAGGAGCCCGCGAGCTCGGTGTCAATCTCACTGAAGCCCAGCATGAATTACTGCTGGGTTATCTGGCCCTATTGATCAAATGGAACCAGGCTTACAACCTGACCGCCGTGCGTGATCCGGACGAAATGGTCTCGCGGCACTTGCTCGATAGTCTCAGCGTCATGTCGTTCATCGAAAACGGTCGCTGGCTCGACGTCGGCAGCGGCGGCGGCATGCCGGGGATTCCTTTGGCGATCCTCTATCCGGACTCGCAAGTGACCTGCCTGGACAGCAACGGCAAGAAAACCCGCTTCCTGACCCAGGTCAAACTCGAACTCAAACTGGATAACCTGCAAGTTATCCACAGTCGTGTCGAAGCTTTCCAGCCTGCGCAGCCGTTCAACGGGATCATTTCCCGGGCGTTCAGCAGCATGGAGAACTTCACTAATTGGACTCGCCACTTAGGCGATGCCGATACACGCTGGCTGGCAATGAAGGGCGTTCATCCGGCCGATGAGCTGGTAGCATTGCCGGCAGACTTCAAACTCGATAGCGAACACGCCCTGGCCGTACCCGGTTGCCAAGGCCAACGCCATCTGCTGATACTGCGCCGCACGGCATGATTGGGAACACAAGCAAGAATGGCTAAGGTATTCGCGATAGCGAACCAGAAGGGTGGTGTGGGCAAGACCACCACCTGCATCAACCTCGCAGCATCCCTGGTCGCAACCAAGCGCCGGGTGTTGTTGATCGATCTCGATCCACAGGGCAACGCCACCATGGGTAGCGGTGTGGATAAACACGGCCTGGAAAATTCGGTCTATGACCTGCTGATCGGCGAGTGCGATCTGGCCCAGGCCATGCACTATTCCGAACATGGCGGTTACCAACTGCTGCCGGCCAACCGCGATTTGACGGCGGCCGAAGTCGTGCTGCTGGAAATGCAGATGAAGGAAAGCCGTCTGCGCAGCGCGCTGGCGCCGATCCGTGAAAACTACGATTACATTTTGATCGACTGCCCGCCGTCGCTGTCGATGCTCACGCTGAACGCACTGGTCGCCGCCGATGGGGTCATTATCCCCATGCAGTGCGAGTACTTTGCGCTCGAAGGCTTGAGCGACCTTGTGGATAACATCAAGCGCATCGCTGAACTGCTGAATCCGAACCTGAAAGTCGAAGGGTTGCTGCGGACCATGTATGACCCGCGCCTGAGCCTGATGAATGACGTTTCGGCGCAGCTCAAGGAACACTTCGGCGAGCAACTCTACGACACGGTGATCCCGCGCAACATCCGTCTGGCCGAAGCGCCGAGCTACGGCATGCCGGCGCTGGCCTACGACAAGCAATCGCGCGGCGCCTTGGCTTATCTGGCCCTGGCCGGCGAGATGGTTCGTCGTCAGCGCAAAAACTCACGCATTGCCGCCGCTCAGGCAACTTAAGGAATCCCCATGGCCGTCAAGAAACGAGGTCTCGGACGTGGACTGGATGCACTGCTGAGTGGTCCGACCGTCAGCGCGCTGGAAGAACAAGCGGCGCAAGCTGACACCCGCGAGCTGCAGCACTTGCCGTTGGATCTGCTGCAGCGCGGCAAATACCAGCCGCGCCGCGACATGGATCCGCAGGCGCTGGAAGAACTGGCAGCGTCGATCAAGGCGCAAGGCGTGATGCAGCCGATCGTGGTGCGCCCAATTGGCGGTGGCCGCTTCGAGATCATCGCCGGTGAACGTCGCTGGCGCGCGAGCCAGCAAGCCGGGCAGGAAACCATCCCGGCGATGGTCCGCGATGTGCCGGATGAAACCGCAATCGCCATTGCGCTGATCGAGAACATCCAGCGCGAAGACCTCAATCCGATCGAAGAAGCGGTGGCCCTGCAGCGTTTGCAGCAGGAATTCCAACTGACTCAGCAGCAAGTTGCCGAGGCTGTGGGTAAGTCCCGCGTCACTGTGGCTAACCTGTTGCGGCTTATTGCACTGCCGGAAGTCATCAAGACCATGTTGTCTCACGGCGACCTGGAAATGGGTCATGCCCGTGCTTTGCTCGGTCTGCCGGACAATCAGCAGGTGGAAGGGGCGCGACATGTTGTCGCACGCGGTCTCACCGTGCGCCAAACTGAGGCACTGGTTCGCCAGTGGTTGAGTGGCAAACCGGAGCCTGTGGAAGCGACCAAACCCGACCCGGATATCGCCCGTCTCGAACAGCGTCTGGCCGAGCGCCTAGGCTCTGCGGTGCAGATTCGCCACGGCAAGAAGGGAAAGGGGCAGTTGGTGATCGGTTATAACTCCCTCGATGAGCTTCAAGGTGTGCTCGCGCACATCCGCTGAAACATTTCCTCATGTAGCGCGCAGTCGGAAATCACTACCTGACAGTTGAATAGGGGCAGAACCGCCCCTATACTCTGCGCGCATTTTGTCGGCACAAATTATGCCAAGTTATTGAATTCTGGCAGCCGACCATTGGAGAGCAAACGTGATGGAAACCCGCAAGCCAAACCGCCTGCCGTTCCATCGCCTGGCGGTTTTTCCGGTGTTGATGGCTCAATTTGTCATTTTGCTCATTGCCGCTTTGGCGCTTTGGCAATGGCACGGAGTCGTTGCCGGATACTCGGGACTTTGCGGAGGCCTGATAGCCTTGCTGCCCAATGTTTATTTTGCTCACAAGGCATTTCGGTTTTCCGGCGCCCGAGCAGCCCAGTCCATCGTCCGGTCATTTTATGCCGGCGAGGCAGGCAAACTGATTTTGACGGCAGTGCTCTTTGCACTGGTGTTTGCAGGTGTGAAGCCACTGGCGCCGATAGCAGTATTCGGCGTGTTCGTGCTGACTCAGTCGGTCAGCTGGTTCGCTCCCCTGCTGATGAGAACAAGACTTTCGAGACCTTAGGGCGTTTGAGGCAACCATGGCAGAAACAACCGCTTCGGGCTATATCCAGCACCACTTGCAGAACCTGACCTTCGGTCAGCTACCTAACGGCGGCTGGGGCTTTGCCCATACCGCAGCAGAAGCCAAAGAAATGGGTTTCTGGGCTTTCCACGTCGATACTCTCGGCTGGTCGGTCGCGTTGGGTCTGATCTTCGTGCTTCTTTTCCGCATGGCGGCAAAGAAAGCGACTTCGGGTCAGCCGGGTGCTTTGCAGAACTTCGTTGAAGTATTGGTCGAATTCGTCGATGGCAGCGTGAAAGACAGCTTCCATGGCCGTAGCCCGGTGATTGCACCGTTGGCACTGACCATCTTCGTCTGGGTGTTCCTGATGAACGCCGTCGACCTGGTACCGGTCGACTGGATTCCTCAGCTGGCCATCCTGATCTCCGGTGACCACCACATCCCGTTCCGCGCCGTGTCGACTACCGACCCGAACGCGACCCTGGGCATGGCGTTCTCGGTTTTCGCACTGATCATTTTCTACAGCATCAAGGTCAAGGGCTTCGGCGGCTTCATCGGCGAACTGACCCTGCACCCGTTCGGCAGCAAGAACATTTTCGTTCAAGCCCTGCTGATCCCGGTGAACTTCCTGCTGGAATTCGTGACCCTGATCGCTAAACCGATCTCTCTGGCTCTGCGACTGTTCGGCAACATGTATGCCGGCGAGCTGGTGTTCATTCTGATCGCTGTGATGTTCGGCAGCGGTCTGCTCTGGCTGAGCGGCCTGGGCGTTGTTCTGCAGTGGGCGTGGGCTGTGTTCCACATCCTGATCATCACGCTGCAGGCGTTCATCTTCATGATGCTGACCATCGTCTACCTGTCGATGGCGCACGAAGAAAACCATTAAGGCCAGTCTCGACTAGTCTGATGTCCTTCCCGGTCAAACGGGAAGGGGCTCTTCACAGGGCACCTGAAACGATTTGTTTTACCGCTTTAATCTAAAAAACCTAAACCATACGACGTAAAAGTCGGGAGGAAAGATGGAAACTGTAGTTGGTCTAACCGCTATCGCTGTTGCACTGTTGATCGGCCTGGGCGCACTGGGTACCGCAATTGGTTTCGGCCTGCTGGGCGGCAAGTTCCTGGAAGGCGCAGCGCGTCAGCCAGAAATGGTTCCAATGCTGCAAGTTAAAATGTTCATCGTTGCCGGTCTGCTCGACGCCGTAACCATGATCGGTGTTGGTATCGCTCTGTTCTTCACCTTTGCGAACCCGTTCGTTGGTCAGATCGCTGGCTAATTACCCGGATTCTTCCGAGTAATTTGATGTGATGGACAACGTAACTGCGAGGTGTTGGCGTGAACATTAATGCGACCCTGATTGGCCAGTCCGTTGCGTTCCTGATTTTTGTACTGTTCTGCATGAAGTATGTATGGCCTCCGGTCATCGCTGCTCTGCACGAACGTCAAAAGAAGATCGCTGATGGTCTGGACGCTGCCAGCCGTGCAGCTCGCGACCTGGAGTTGGCCCAAGAAAAAGCGGGTCAGCAACTGCGCGAAGCGAAAGCTCAGGCAGCTGAAATCATCGAGCAAGCCAAGAAACGCGGTAACCAGATTGTCGAAGAGGCCGTTGAAAAGGCCCGTGTCGACGCTGACCGTGTGAAGGTTCAGGCTCAAGCCGAGATCGAACAGGAACTGAACAGTGTCAAAGACAAGCTGCGCGCCCAAGTGGGTTTGCTGGCTGTCGGCGGCGCCGAGAAGATCCTGGGTGCCACAATCGATCAAAACGCGCACGCAGAGCTGGTTAACCAACTGGCTGCTGAAATCTAAGCGAGGGCGATCATGGCAGAACTGACCACGTTGGCCCGACCTTACGCTAAGGCGGCCTTCGAGCACGCTCAGGCCCACCAGCAACTGGCCAATTGGTCAGCCATGCTCGGCCTGGCTGCAGCGGTGTCGCAAGACGACACCATGCAGCGCGTGCTCAAGGCCCCGCGACTGACGAGCGCAGAAAAGGCCGCCACGTTTATTGACGTGTGCGGCGACAAGTTTGATGCCAAGGCACAGAACTTCATCAATGTCGTTGCCGAAAACGACCGTCTCCCGCTTCTGCCGGAGATTGCCGCTCTTTTCGACCTGTACAAGGCCGAACAAGAGAAGTCGGTAGACGTTGAAGTGACCAGTGCTTTTGCATTGAACCAAGAACAGCAAGACAAACTCGCCAAGGTTCTCAGTGCACGACTCAACCGGGAAGTGCGCCTGCAAGTTGCGGAGGATGCTGCCCTTATAGGTGGTGTCGTTATCCGCGCCGGCGACCTGGTTATCGATGGCTCGATTCGCGGCAAAATCGCGAAACTTGCCGAAGCATTGAAATCTTGAGTTTGAAGGGGCAGCAGAGCAATGCAGCAACTCAATCCTTCCGAAATAAGTGAAATTATCAAGGGCCGCATCGACAAGCTCGATGTGACCTCCCAAGCCCGTAACGAAGGCACTGTCGTCAGCGTATCTGACGGCATCGTGCGGATTCACGGTCTGGCCGACGTAATGTACGGCGAGATGATCGAGTTTCCGGGCGGCGTCTACGGTATGGCCCTCAACCTGGAGCAAGACTCCGTAGGTGCCGTTGTACTGGGCGCTTACCAGTCTCTGGCTGAAGGCATGAGCGCCAAGTGCACCGGCCGCATCCTTGAAGTTCCTGTTGGTAAGGAACTGCTGGGTCGCGTAGTCGACGCACTGGGTAACCCTGTTGACGGCAAAGGTCCACTGGGCAACACCGAGACCGACGCGGTCGAGAAAGTTGCTCCGGGCGTGATCTGGCGTAAGTCGGTAGACCAGCCTGTACAGACTGGCTACAAGGCTGTCGATGCCATGATCCCTGTCGGCCGTGGCCAGCGTGAGCTGATCATCGGTGACCGTCAGATCGGTAAAACCGCTCTGGCGATCGACGCGATCATCAACCAGAAAGACAGCGGCATTTTCTGCGTCTACGTAGCTATTGGTCAGAAACAATCGACCATCGCCAACGTGGTTCGCAAGCTGGAAGAAAACGGCGCCCTGGCCAACACGATCATCGTGGCTGCCAGTGCTTCGGAATCTCCTGCGCTGCAATTCCTGGCACCGTACTCCGGTTGCACCATGGGTGAATTCTTCCGCGACCGCGGTGAAGACGCGCTGATCGTTTATGACGATCTGTCCAAGCAAGCAGTGGCTTACCGCCAGATTTCCCTGCTGCTGCGCCGTCCACCAGGCCGTGAAGCTTACCCAGGCGACGTGTTCTATCTCCACTCCCGTCTGCTGGAGCGCGCATCCCGCGTTTCGGAAGAATACGTAGAGAAGTTCACCAACGGCGCAGTGACCGGCAAAACCGGTTCCCTGACCGCACTGCCGATCATCGAAACCCAGGCTGGCGACGTTTCCGCGTTCGTTCCGACCAACGTGATTTCCATCACCGACGGTCAGATCTTCCTGGAATCGGCCATGTTCAACTCGGGCATCCGCCCTGCAGTGAACGCCGGTGTTTCGGTATCCCGTGTGGGTGGTGCCGCTCAGACCAAGATCATCAAGAAGCTGTCCGGTGGTATCCGTACCGCTCTGGCTCAGTACCGTGAACTGGCGGCATTCGCCCAGTTCGCTTCTGACCTGGACGAAGCGACCCGTAAGCAACTTGAGCATGGTCAGCGCGTTACCGAGCTGATGAAGCAGAAGCAATACGCACCAATGTCGATCGCTGACATGGCGCTGTCGCTGTATGCCGCTGAGCGTGGGTTCCTGACTGACATTGAAATCGCCAAGATCGGCAGCTTCGAACAAGCGCTGATTGCTTACTTCAACCGCGATCACGCCGATTTGATGGCCAAGATCAACGTTAAAGGTGACTTCAATGACGAAATCGACGCTGGCATGAAAGCCGGTATCGAGAAGTTCAAGGCCACCCAAACCTGGTAAGCCGCAGCGGGAGCCGCGAGGCTCCCGCTTGCTAACCTGATAGGTGTTACATGGCAGGCGCAAAAGAGATTCGCAGTAAGATTGCGAGCATCAAAAGCACGCAAAAGATTACCAGCGCCATGGAAAAAGTGGCGGTCAGCAAAATGCGCAAGGCACAAATGCGCATGGCTGCTAGCCGTCCTTATGCGGAGCGTATCCGCCAGGTAATTGGGCATCTGGCCAACGCCAACCCGGAATACCGCCACCCGTTCATGATCGACCGCGCCATCAAGCGTGTCGGTTATGTCGTTGTGAGCAGTGACCGTGGTTTGTGCGGTGGCTTGAACACCAACCTGTTCAAGGCCCTGGTCAAGGACATGGCGGTAAACCGCGAAAACGGCGTCGAGATTGATCTGTGTGTTGTTGGTAGCAAGGGTGCGGCCTTTTTCCGCAACTTCGGCGGTAACGTCGTTGCAGCTATCAGCCACCTGGGGGAAGAGCCGTCGATCAATGATCTGATCGGCAGCGTCAAGGTGATGCTGGATGCCTACCTGGACGGCCGTATTGACCGCCTGTCCGTGGTGTCCAACAAGTTCATCAACACCATGACGCAGCAGCCTACCGTGGAGCAGTTGATTCCACTGGTGGCGACCCCGGATCAGGATCTCAAGCACCACTGGGACTACCTCTACGAACCGGATGCCAAAGAGCTGCTTGACGGCTTGATGGTCCGCTACGTTGAGTCGCAGGTCTACCAGGCGGTGGTCGAGAACAACGCGGCTGAACAAGCTGCGCGGATGATCGCGATGAAGAACGCTACCGACAACGCCGGTGATTTGATCAGCGATTTGCAGCTGATCTACAACAAGGCGCGTCAGGCTGCGATCACCCAAGAGATCTCGGAAATCGTCGGCGGCGCTGCCGCGGTTTAACGGTTCAAATATTCAGAGGATCCAGCTATGAGTAGCGGACGTATCGTTCAAATCATCGGCGCCGTTATCGACGTGGAATTTCCACGCGACAGCGTACCGAGCATCTACAACGCGCTGAAAGTAGTGAGCGCGGCTGAAACCACCCTGGAAGTTCAGCAGCAGCTGGGCGACGGCGTGGTTCGCACCATTGCGATGGGTTCCACCGAAGGCTTGAAGCGCGGTCTGGAAGTTACCGACTCTGGCGCAGCCATCTCCGTACCGGTCGGTAAAGCGACCCTGGGCCGGATCATGGACGTCCTCGGTAACCCGATCGACGAAGCTGGCCCGATCGACACCGAAGAGCGCTGGGGCATTCACCGTCCAGCACCTTCGTTCGCTGAACAGGCAGGCGGCAACGACCTGCTGGAAACCGGCATCAAGGTTATCGACCTGGTTTGCCCGTTTGCCAAAGGCGGTAAAGTCGGTCTGTTCGGTGGTGCCGGTGTAGGCAAAACCGTAAACATGATGGAACTGATCCGTAACATCGCCATCGAGCACAGCGGTTATTCCGTGTTCGCCGGTGTGGGTGAGCGTACTCGTGAGGGTAACGACTTCTACCACGAGATGAAGGATTCCAACGTTCTGGACAAAGTGGCACTGGTTTACGGTCAGATGAACGAGCCGCCGGGTAACCGTCTGCGCGTAGCACTGACCGGTCTGACCATGGCCGAGAAGTTCCGTGACGAAGGTAACGACGTTCTGCTGTTCGTCGACAACATCTATCGTTACACCCTGGCCGGTACTGAAGTATCCGCACTGCTGGGCCGTATGCCTTCGGCAGTAGGTTACCAGCCGACCCTGGCTGAAGAGATGGGCGTTCTGCAAGAACGTATCACTTCGACCAAGGAAGGTTCGATCACTTCGATCCAAGCGGTATACGTACCTGCGGATGACTTGACCGACCCGTCGCCAGCGACCACCTTCGCCCACTTGGACGCCACCGTCGTTCTGTCCCGTGACATCGCTTCCCTGGGTATCTACCCAGCGGTAGATCCACTGGATTCGACTTCGCGCCAGCTGGACCCGAACGTAATCGGCCAGGACCACTACGACACCGCTCGCGGCGTTCAGTACGTTCTGCAACGTTACAAAGAGCTGAAGGACATCATCGCGATCCTGGGTATGGACGAGCTGTCGGAAGCCGACAAGCAGTTGGTAAACCGTGCTCGTAAGATCCAGCGCTTCTTGTCGCAGCCGTTCTTCGTGGCTGAAGTCTTCACTGGTGCTTCGGGTAAATACGTTTCCCTGAAAGACACCATTGCTGGCTTCAAAGGCATCCTCAACGGTGACTACGACCACCTGCCAGAACAAGCGTTCTACATGGTTGGCGGCATCGAAGAAGCGATCGAGAAAGCCAAGAAACTGTAATCCCGGCGCCCGGCAACGGGCGCTCATTTAGGTTGAGGCAATCAGATGGCTATGACAGTCCATTGCGATATCGTCAGCGCGGAAGGGGAAATCTTTTCCGGCCTGGTCGAGATGGTGATTGCGCACGGTGCACTGGGTGATCTTGGTATCGCTCTGGGTCACGCGCCGCTGATCACTAATCTGAAGCCAGGTCCGATCCGCCTGATCAAGCAAGGCGGGGAAGCCGAGGTGTTTTACATCTCCGGTGGTTTCCTCGAGGTTCAGCCGAACATGGTCAAGGTGCTTGCCGATACCGTGCAACGCGCCGCCGACCTGGATGAAGCTCAAGCTCAAGCAGCTCTCAAGGCTGCCGAAGCTGCTCTGCACGAGAAGAGCGCAGATTTCGACTACGGAGCTGCGTCCGCACGTCTGGCCGAGGCTGCAGCTCAGCTGCGCACCGTCCAGCAGATCCGCAAGAAGTTTGGCGGTTAATCCGTCAGCCCGCTTGTTGTGCGATTGATAAAAAAGGGTAGCCTCGGCTACCCTTTTTTCTTTTCCGAATTCCCGAAACCCGGTCGCAGTTGCTGACCACCCAGGATTGGTAGCCAGTCATGTCTCTTGAAATCGTTATCCTCGCGGCCGGTCAAGGCACCCGTATGCGTTCGGCGCTGCCGAAAGTGCTGCATCCGATTGCCGGCAACTCCATGCTGGGTCATGTTATCCACAGCGCCCGGCAACTTGATCCACAGCGCATTCATGTGGTGATCGGCCATGGCGCCGATGTGGTGCGTGAACGTCTGGCCGCTGATGATCTGAATTTCGTCCTGCAAGACAAGCAACTGGGCACCGGCCACGCCACTGCGCAAGCGGTGCCGTTCATTACTGCCGACACCGTGCTCATTCTTTACGGCGATGTGCCGCTGATCGAAGTCGAGACCCTGCAACGCCTGCTCAAGCATGTTGTGCCAGGGCAAATGGGCTTGCTGACCGTCGAGCTGGATGACCCGACAGGTTACGGCCGCATCGTGCGCGATGCAGACGGTAAGGTCGCAGCCATCGTTGAACACAAAGACGCCAGCGAAGCGCAGCGCGCGATCACCGAAGGCAACACCGGCATTCTCGCCGTGCCGGCCAATCGTCTGGCCGACTGGATGAGTCGTCTGTCAAACAACAATGCCCAGGGCGAGTACTACCTGACCGATGTGATCGAAATGGCGGTCAGCGATGGCCTGGTTGTCGCCACCGAACAACCGCATGATCCAATGGAAGTGCAGGGCGCCAACGATCGCAAGCAATTGTCAGAGCTGGAGCGCCATTACCAGTTGCGCGCCGGTCGGCGGTTGATGGCGCAAGGCGTTACCTTGCGGGATCCGGCACGTTTCGATGTGCGTGGCGAAGTGACTGTGGGTCGTGACGTGCTGATCGACATCAACGTGATCCTCGAAGGCAACGTGGTCATCGAAGATGATGTGGAGATCGGTCCGAACTGTGTGATCAAGGACAGCACCTTGCGCAAAGGTGTGGTGATCAAGGCCAACTCGCACATTGAAGGTGCCGTTCTGGGCGAGGGCAGCGATGCCGGCCCGTTCGCGCGTCTGCGTCCAGGCACCGTGCTCGAAGCGCGCGCACATGTGGGTAACTTTGTTGAATTGAAAAACGCCCACATGGGCGAAGGCGCCAAGGCCGGACACCTGACATATCTGGGCGATGCCGAGATCGGAGCGCGCACCAACATCGGCGCGGGCACCATTACCTG
The DNA here is from genome assembly GCF_054070155.1 of Pseudomonas sp. SDT291_1_S447. Lineage (NCBI taxonomy): Bacteria > Pseudomonadati > Pseudomonadota > Gammaproteobacteria > Pseudomonadales > Pseudomonadaceae > Pseudomonas > Pseudomonas sp. SDT291_1_S447. The sequence continues at coordinate 26,637 of NZ_JBSVXS010000003.1, read as the reverse complement.
CAACTACGACGGCGCCAACAAGTGGAAAACCGTGTTAGGTGCAGACGTGTTCATCGGCTCCAATAATTCGCTGGTCGCGCCTGTGGATATCTCTGCCGGTGCGACCACGGCAGCCGGTTCGACCATTACGCAGAATGTGGACAACGCGCAGTTGGCCGTGGGCCGAGCGCGGCAGAGAAATATCGACGGTTGGAAACGGCCGGAGAAGATCAAGAAGAGCTGAGTTATCCACAGCGGCTTTTTGAAGATCAAAAGATCGCAGCCTTCGGCAGCTCCTACGGGGACTGTTGGGGTTGCGATTTTTTTTGGGCGACCGCTTGACGATTTAGAGCCGATAGGTTTTGATTGCTTACGTTATCTTTCGAAACGAAACTTAAGCCGCCATGTCGAAACGCAACACGCCGCAACGCCGCCACAACATCCTCGCCTTGCTCAACGAGCAGGGCGAAGTCAGTGTGGATGAACTGGCCAAGCGCTTCGAAACCTCCGAAGTTACGATTCGCAAGGATCTCGCCGCACTGGAAAGCCACGGTCTGTTGCTGCGCCGCTACGGCGGGGCGATCACCATGCCGCAGGAACTGGTCGCGGAAACGGCGCAGAGCGTTTCCAAGTACAAACAGGCCATCGCCCGTGCAGCGGTGAAACGCATCCGCGAACACGCGCGCATCATCATCGACAGCGGCAGCACCACCGCCGCGATGATCCCCGAACTTGGCCAGCAGCCAGGTCTGGTGGTGATGACCAACTCCCTGCACGTCGCCAGCGCCCTGAGCGAACTCGAGCACGAACCGGTGCTGTTGATGACCGGCGGCACCTGGGATCCGCATTCGGAATCCTTTCAGGGCCAGGTTGCCGAGCAGGTACTACGCTCTTACGACTTCGATCAGTTGTTCATCGGCGCCGATGGCATCGATCTGGTGCGTGGCACCACCACCTTCAATGAGCTGCTCGGTTTGAGCCGGGTCATGGCTGAAGTGGCGCGGGAAGTCATCGTCATGGTTGAGGCCGACAAGATCGGTCGCAAGATCCCCAATCTGGAGCTGCCGTGGAGCAGCGTCCATACCCTAATTACCGATGATCGCCTGCCTAGCGAGGCACGCGATCAGATTCAGGCCCGCGGTATCACCGTGATTTGCGCGGCTGTCAGTCAGGAGAAATAAGCATGTGTGGAATTGTCGGCGCAGTTGCTGAACGTAATATCACCGCCATCCTGCTCGAAGGCCTCAAGCGCCTTGAATACCGCGGCTATGACAGTGCCGGTGTCGCGGTGTATACCAACGACGAAACCCTCGAGCGCATGCGCCGTCCGGGTAAAGTCAGCGAGCTTGAAGCGGCGCTGGCCGAACACCCGCTGGTGGGCCGTCTGGGCATTGCCCACACCCGTTGGGCGACTCACGGCGCACCCTGCGAACGCAACGCACACCCGCATTTCTCTGGCGACATCGCGGTGGTGCACAACGGCATCATCGAAAACCACGAAGCCCTGCGCGACCAACTGAAAGCGCTGGGTTACGTGTTTACTTCGGACACCGACACCGAAGTCATCGCCCACCTGCTCAACCACAAGCTCAAGGACCAGCCAGACCTGAGCGTTGCGCTAAAAGCGACGGTCAAGGAATTGCACGGTGCTTACGGTCTGGCGGTGATCAATGCCAAACAACCGGATCGTCTGGTCGCCGCACGCAGTGGTAGCCCGTTGGTGATCGGTCTGGGTCTGGGCGAGAATTTCCTCGCGTCTGACCAGTTGGCGCTGCGTCAGGTCACCGACCGCTTCATGTACCTGGAAGAAGGCGATATCGCCGAAATTCGCCGCGATAACGTGCAGATCTGGGACATCAACGGCAATGCCGTCGAGCGCCTGACCGTGCAGTACAGCGACGGTGCCGAAGCCGCCGACAAAGGTGAGTACCGCCACTACATGCTCAAGGAAATCCACGAGCAACCAGCCGTTGTGCAGCGCACCCTTGAAGGTCGCTTGAGCAATGATCAGGTGCTGGTGCAAGCGTTCGGCCCACAAGCGGCCGAGTTGTTCGCCAAAGTGCGTAACGTACAGATCGTCGCCTGTGGCACCAGCTATCACGCCGGTATGGTCGCGCGTTACTGGCTTGAAGAGCTGGCCGGCATTCCGTGCCAGGTCGAAGTCGCCAGCGAATTCCGCTATCGCAAAGTGGTGGTGCAGCCGGACACCCTGTTCGTGACCATCTCGCAATCCGGTGAAACCGCCGACACCCTGGCGGCCCTGCGCAACGCCAAAGAGCTGGGTTTCCTCGCCAGCCTGGCGATCTGCAACGTCGGCATCAGTTCGCTGGTACGCGAATCCGATCTGACCCTGCTGACCCAGGCCGGCCGCGAAATTGGTGTGGCCTCCACCAAAGCCTTCACCACGCAATTGGTCGGCCTGTTGCTGCTGACGCTGTCGCTCGGCCAAGTGCGCGGTACCTTGGCCGACGGCGTTGAAGCGCGTCTGGTCGAAGAACTGCGTCGCCTGCCAACCCGTCTCGGCGAAGCACTGGCCATGGACAGCACCGTGGAAAAAATCGCCGAGCTGTTCGCCGAGAAGAACCACACCCTGTTCCTCGGTCGCGGTGCGCAGTTCCCGGTGGCGATGGAAGGTGCCCTGAAACTCAAGGAAATCTCCTACATCCACGCCGAAGCCTACCCGGCCGGCGAGCTGAAACACGGCCCGCTGGCGCTTGTGGATAACGACATGCCGGTGGTTACCGTGGCGCCGAACAACGAACTGCTGGAAAAACTCAAGTCCAACCTGCAGGAAGTCCGCGCCCGTGGCGGCGAACTGATCGTGTTCGCCGACGAAAAAGCCGGTATGACCAACGGCGAAGGCACCCACGTGGTGCAGATGCCGCACATCCACGACATCCTCTCGCCGATCCTCTACACGGTTCCGCTGCAGTTGCTGTCGTACTACGTTGCGGTGCTCAAGGGCACGGACGTCGATCAGCCGCGTAACCTGGCGAAGTCGGTGACGGTGGAATAAGTTATCCACAGCTGACCTACGCACAAAAAAATCGCAGCTTCGGCTGCGATTTTTTTTGCGAAGAACAATTTGATGCAGTCGGTTTTTGTGAGCTTTAGGATCTATATGATCTTTTAATTGTTTTATCTGCTTGATTTATCATCCTATAAATCATAGATTGCTGATGAATGGTGATTTTCGTGATAATTTGGAGATGATGTGGCGATATTGATTGATGGACCGAATGCGGACTTTGCCAGTCGTCTGATCGGTAAGCGTGGAGAAAAAGGCCTTACTCAACAGGATTTGGGCGCATTGGTTGGTATAGATAAGCGAACCATTTCACAATATGAAAACGGCCATAGCTTCCCACGGGCAGAGACCATCCGGCGCCTTGCAGCGAGCCTGGAAGTAGATGCAACTTGGCTCGCAACGGGAAACACGGTAGATGACCACAAGTTTTTTGCTGAGCGACGGCGTAATGTTCGCGATCAAGGTTTGAAGGTTGACGTATCGCTAGTGTTCATTGAGGACTGGAAAACACTTTCGTCGGGATCGGTTGGAATGCCAATCTTCAATGCAGAGGGTAAGTACGGACCGAAAAGTGCAGACATTCATGCCTTCGTTCCTGTGATCAAGACTTTTTTTGATCAGCACAGGGCAACCGTTTTTCCCGGCGCGTTGCCATACCTCACCCAGTACCCTGGCGGATCTGTGTTGATTTTCGACGCAGCACTCACGGCGGTCGAAGATATTGATAGTGGAAGTGATGTGATCTACCGGTATCGTGGCGAGGAAAATGCGCCTGGGCTGCGGCGTTTAGCCAAGGAACCCGGTCAGAGTGAGGCTGTCTTGATGCCTCTTGACCCTGCGATGCCCCAAGGCCCAATTGCTCTGGATCCGCTGGACATCGAGATTCTGGGCACTGTAATCAGTCATATCATTCGTCGATCTCCTGATATCCCTGCGTCTTGAATAATTGGTAAAGCCAGAACTAATTCCATAAATGGAAGAACGGCATTTCCTTTTTGATCGAGGTCTCTTCCATGGATCGCTTCCAGGAAATGCACATCTTCACCACCGTCGCCCAGGAGCAAGGTTTCTCCGCCGCCGCGCGGCGTCTGGGTTTGTCAGCGGCGAGCGTCACGCGGGCGGTGGCGGCGCTGGAGTTGCGCATCGGCACGCAGTTGTTGATCCGCACCACGCGCAGTGTGCATTTGAGCGAAGCGGGGCAGCGTTATCTGGAAGACTGTCGGCGGATTCTCGCCGAGGTGCAGGAAGCCGAGGATTCGGCGGCGGGCAGTCATGCCGAGCCGCGTGGGCAATTGACGGTGACGGCGCCGGTGTTGTTCGGTGATTTGTTTGTGACGCCGGTGATGGCGCGTTATCTCGCGCAGTATCCGGATGTCACGATCAATGCCGTACTGGTTGATCGGATCGTCAACATGGTCGAGGAGGGCATCGATGTGGCGGTGCGCATCGGTGATCTGCCGGACAGCAGTCAGCATGCTGTTCGCGTGGGTGAGGTGCGTAGGGTCATTTGCGGCTCGCCGGACTACTTTGCCAAATATGGCCGACCGGCTCATCCCCACGCATTGGCGGGCGCGCCAGTGGTGGCGACTTCAGCGATTGGCCAGCAACGCAGTTGGCCGTTTCTCGACGCGGGCGAACCGCTCAGTGTGCGTCCTGAGCCGCGTCTGATCGTGACCGCCAATCAGGCTGCGATTACAGCAGCTTGCACGGGCTTGGGTTTGACCCGGGTGTTGTCCTATCAAGTGGCGAGTCAGGTTGCCGCCGGCACACTGGAAATAGTGCTCGCCGAATTTGAACTGCCGCCGCTGCCGATCCACGTCGTGTATCAGGGCGGGCGCAAGGCGCCAGCGCGGATCCGCAGTTTTGTCGATTTCACGGCAGAGGCTTTGCGCGAACATCCGGCCTTGAAAAATGCTGCGTTATTTCACTCGGTGAAATAATCGATTGCAGTTGCTGGTGATTCTGTTCTTTTCGCGATAAGTGGAAGATGGCCTGCATCGGCGCTCTCATCCCCGCAGTGGCGCCCCTGTTCAGCGGAGTCGACCATGCAAGCGATCAAACTCTACAACTTTCCACGTTCCGGCCACGCCCACCGTGTCGAGCTGATGTTGTCCCTGCTGCAATTGCCGACCGAGCTGATCTTCGTCGATCTGGCCAAAGGTGAGCACAAGCAGCCGGCGTACCTTGCTATCAATAGTTTCGGCCAAGTGCCGGCCATCGACGACGACGGCGTGGTGCTGGCCGACTCCAACGCAATTCTGGTTTATCTCGCGCAGAAATACGGCGACGGTCGTTGGCTGCCAACGGATCCGGTCGGTGCGGCACGTGTGCAGCGCTGGTTGTCGGCTGCCGCCGGACCGATTGCTTTCGGCCCCGCCGCTGCGCGATTGGTCACGGTGTTTGGTGCCCAACTGAATGCAGAAGAAGCGATTACCCGTGCGCACAACCTGCTCAAGGTGATGGACATCGAGTTGGGCAAAACGCCGTATCTGGCCGGCGCCGAACCGACTATTGCCGACGTTTCGGCCTACAGTTACATCGCCCACGCACCGGAAGGCAATGTGTCGCTGGACGACTACGGCAACGTCCGCGCCTGGCTGGCCCGGGTTGAAGCCTTGCCTGGTTTCGTCGGCATGCCGCGCACCGTCGCCGGTCTGCAAACCACCGCCTGATTTTCGCAATCCACACTGTGCCGACGGTGCAGGGGAGAGGTCGTGATGGAACGTTCACCGTGGCACGCTGGCGAGCAACAGTTACAGGCCTATGTCGGCGTTGCCGAACGCATGGAAGCCTTCGGGCGCAAGGTGATTCGCACCTGGATGCCGGATCAGCACCGTGAGTTCTATCAGCAACTGCCCTTCATGCTGTACGGCGCAGTCGATGCAGATGGGCGGCCGTGGGCCAGTGTGCTCGAAGGCGCGCCGGGGTTCGCCCATTCGCCCGATCCTGAGCATCTGCATTTCGCCAGCCAGCCTGCTGCCGATGACCCGGCGCAACTGCGTAATGGCGAACCGATCGGTTTGCTCGGTATCGAATTGCACACCCGCCGGCGCAATCGCCTCAACGGCCATGTCGGTAATCTGAGCGCTGATGGTTTTGACGTGAACGTGGATCAGGCCTTCGGCAATTGCCCGCAGTACATTCAGTTGCGCCAGTTTCAACGTGTGCCGCTGACGGATCCGAATACTCGTCCGGCTCAGCATCTGAACGGCCTCGATGACGCGGCCATCGCGCTGATCAATGGCGCCGACACGTTCTTCGTCGCCAGTTATGTCGATGTCGACGGCCTGCGCGCGGTGGATGTTTCTCACCGTGGTGGCCAGGCCGGTTTCGTGCGGGTGGAAGGCAATCGTCTGACCATCCCCGATTTCGCCGGCAATCTGCATTTCAACACCTTGGGCAATCTGCTGCTCAATCCCAAAGCTGGCTTGCTGTTCATCGACTTTTCCACAGGTGATCTGTTGCAACTCAGCGGGCGTACCGAGATCCTTCTCGATGACCCGCAGATCGAGGCCTTTCAAGGCGCGGAACGCCTGTGGACGTTTGAAGTGGAAAAACTGGTGCGGCGCCCGGCCGCATTGGCCTTGCGCTGGCGCTTCGACGGCATGTCGCCGACCAGCCTGTTGACCGGTAACTGGGCCGAAGCCGATGCGCGTTTGCAGGCGCAGGCGCTGGGCAATCAATGGCGGCCGTTGCGCGTGGCGAAGATCGAGGCGGAAAGCCGCAGTATCCGCTCGATCTATCTGGAGCCAACCGATGGCGCCGGTTTGCCGGTGTTTCTCGCTGGCCAGCATTTGCCGCTGCGTTTCACCATTGATGGCGAGGTGCATATCCGTACCTACAGTCTTTCGAGTGCACCATCGGATGGGTTCTACCGGATCAGCGTCAAGCGCGAAGGGCTGATTTCGTCGCACCTGCATGAGCAGATCCGCGTTGGCGATGTGCTTGAGGCGCGGGCGCCGCAGGGGCATTTCACCGTGGCACCGCTGGAGCAGCGACCGTTGGTGCTGCTGGCCGCCGGTGTGGGCATCACGCCGTTGCTGTCGATGCTGCGCGAGGTGGTCTACCAAGGTCTACGGACGCGAGGGATTCGTCCGACGCTGTTGCTGCAGAGTTCGCGCAGTCTGGCGGACCAGCCGTTTCGCCAGGAGCTGGATCGTTTGCTGGAAACCGCAGGCGACTCTGTGCGAATCCTGCGCTTGCTCAGCCAGCCGGAAGCCGATCTGCAAGAGGGCGAAGATTTTGATGTGCGTGGGCGCATCGACGGCAGCGTGCTGAGAAACCTGCTGGATGTCGAAGATTTCGACCAGCTCGACTTTGTGCTTTGCGGCCCCGGTGGTTTTACCCAAGGGTTGTACGACACCCTGCGCGAGCTGGATGTACGTGACGCGCAGATTCATGCGGAAACCTTTGGCCCGTCTACCCTGAAACGTCAGGCCGATGCGGATGCGATCGTGATCGAACAACCGCCCGCAGCGACCACTTCGGTGCCGGTGGTGTTCGAGCGCTCGGCAAAAGAGGCGCGCTGGCAGCCCGATGGCGGCAGTTTGCTGGAGCTGGCGGAAAGTCGGGGGTTACGTCCGGAGTTCAGTTGCCGCGGTGGCTCGTGCGGTACGTGCAAGACCCGGCTGGTCAGTGGTGCGGTGAATTATCCACAGGTGCCGGCGGATATTCCGGAAGCGGGGCATGTGCTGATTTGCTGTGCCGTTCCGGCGCAAAGCAATCAGCCACTGGTCTTGGACCTGTAACCCGAACCCGTGTAGGAGCTGCCGAAGGCTCGGGCCGCGATTGGACGATCTTTTGATTTTGATTTTTAAAAACAAGATCAAAAGATCGCAGCCTTCGGCAGCTCCTACAGGGGATCGGTATTCAACCCACGCTCAGGCGTAGGACAGCGATTTCTCTTCCAGCAATTCCTGATACAGCTCTGTCCACTTGCGGCCCATGTCATCAGCGGTGAATAGCTGCCGGTAACGCGCTTCGGCTTTCACCCCCATGGCGGCCGCGCGCACCGGATCTTCCCAAAGTGTGCGCATCGCCTCGCGAAATGCCAGTGGATTACTGGGGGGCACCACCAGTCCGGTTTCGTTATGGATATTGATGTAACTGGTGCCAGTGCCGATTTCGCTGGAGATCATCGGTTTGCCGTACATAGCGCCTTCCAGCAAAGAAATGCCGAACGCTTCCGAGCGCAGGTGCGACGGGAACACAATCGCGTAGCTCAGTTGCAGCAGCGCGACTTTGTCCTCATCACCCAGGCGTCCGAGGAAATGAATATTGCGCAGGCCCAGCGCTTGCGCTTGAGCGTGCAGTTCCAGTTCCAGCGGCCCGGCGCCGACAATGACCACGGGATAATCCACATCTTTCAGGGCCTCCAGCAAAATGTGCAGGCCTTTGTAGTAACGCATCACGCCGACAAACAGAAAAAACTTATCCCCAACCTGCTGGCGCCAGCGATTCATTCGTTCGGGATCGGGCTGTGGATAACCGGCCTTGTTCAAACCGTAGGGAATCACTCGCGTCTTGTCCTGAAACTGCTGCAGCACATCGCTGGTGTGCAGGTAGTTCGGCGAAGCGGCAACAATGCGGTCGGCGCTGGCGAGGAAGCGGTTCATCAACGGGCGATAGAGTTTGAGCAGGTGCTTCTGGCGAATGATGTCCGAGTGGTAGGTCACCACGCTCGGTTTATTCATCGCACTGGCGAAATGCACCAGGTCCATGAACGGCCACGGGAAGTGATAGTTGACCACGTCGGCTTCGGCCGCCAGTTCGCGAAACTGTTTGAACACGCTCCAGGAAAAACCGGTGGAGGCGAATTGAATATCGAGTTTCGCGCGGTGCACTTCGTGCTGGCCCAATTTCACCACGGCCGGTGTCGGGTCAGCACTGAGCGTCAGCACCTGGCCGTCGATACCGTGCTGGGCGCCGCTCTCGCACAGCTGGAAGATCACTTGCTCAATGCCGCCGACCGAGTCAGGCAGGTACGTCTTGAAAAAATGAAGAACTCGCATTCAACCTCCCATGGCCTGACGGTAGGCACCGGCGGTGGCCTGTGCACAACGCTCCCAGGAAAAAAGCCGTGACTGCTGCAACCCGGCTTCTTGGCATGCCTGCCAATGCGCTTGATCGTCGATCAGTCGGCTCAGCGCATCACGCAGGCCTTCTGCATCGTCAGCTTCAATATAGTTGCCCGCTGCACCGGCGACTTCCGGCATCGCCGAAGATCGCGTGAGCAGCACCGGTGTGGCGCTGGCCATGGCCTCCAGTACCGGCAGACCAAAACCCTCATACAACGATGGAAAAATCAGCGCCCGAGCGCCAGCCAACAGCTGCGCCACTTGTTCGTCGGGCAGATAGCCGAGCAGGCACACATGCCCGCTGGCCAGTGCCTGACGCAAAGGTTCGCTGAACTGCTCGCGCTCCCACCCGGCCATGCCGACGATCAGCAATGGAAAGCGCTGACGTACCGCCTCCGGCAGCAGGGCATGGGCGCGCAGGGCCAGGCCAAGGTTCTTGCGCGGCTCCAGCGTGCCCACGCAGAGAAAATACTCCCGCGCCTCGACCGCGTGCGCCTTGAGTACCGCGTCAATGGCGCTCGCCTCACGCGGATGAAAGCGCGCAGCGACCCCCAGTGGAGCCACCACAAAACGCTCGGCAGGCAGCCCGAAATACGCTTGAGCTTCGTCGGCAATCGCTTGCGAGTCGGTGAGAATCACCTGCGCCTGTTGCACCCCGACAGCCAATCGACGCTCGATTTCCTTGAGCCGTGCCGGTGGCTGAGTCTCAGGGAAATGCAGGTGGGTCAGGTCATGCAGGGTGATCACGGTCGGGCCGTCGAAGGCCAGCGGCCACAGGCTCGGTTCGTGATAGAGGTCGATGCCTTGCGCGCGGCCCTGATCGAAGCGTTTCTGCTCCAGCCAGCGACGCGCCTGATAGGCCCCGGGAATCTGCCGCAGCAGCGGTGTCAGACGCGAGTAACCGGGCATGGCCGCTTCCGGCAGTGCCGAGCTCCAGCCCCAGCCATGGAACAACGTCACGTCAACCTCCGGCTCGCTGCGCAAGGCGTTGACCAGTTCGGCAACGTAATGGCCGATGCCGGTACGCGGTGCCTGGAGAATGCGCGCGTTAAGAGCAATGCGCATGCTGGCTCTCAGGGGCAGGCAACGATGCATGCAAGTTGCGCTCAATACGCTCGACCAATTGGGCGCTCGCTTCGCGCCAACTCAGCCAGCGCCATTGTTCGAGGCCCAGCGCTGCCGGAAACTCGCCGGAGCGCTCCATGCCGGTCACCAGATCGCTCAGACTCTGTGGATTCGCCAGGTCGAAATACGCCATGTAGTCGCCGCCGATCTCGCGGAACACCGGAATATCGCTGGCCATTGCCGGTAACTTGCGTTGCATGGCTTCCACCAGTGGCAAGCCGAAACCTTCGACATGGGACGGAAACACCAGCGCCGTGGCGTGGGAGTAGGCGTGTTCGAGACTTTTGTCCGAGAGCGAGTTGTACATGAACAAACGTCGGTTCAGCTCGGGATGCTGGCGGATTCGTTCGATCAGTGCGTCGCACTTCCAGCCAATCTTGCCGACGATGCATAACCGCGCTTTCGATCCTGTTGCCCAGGCGAGCTCAAACGCCTCGAGCAGGTACGCATGGTTTTTGCGCGGCTCGATGGTGCTGACCATGAGAAACACCGGGTCCGTCGTCTGGAACATGTCCAGCAGGCCACGGTCGACCTTGGCATCAGCCTCGCTCAAGTCCAGCTCGGAGCCGAGGTGGAAGTAATCGAACCAGCGCTGCGCGACCTGTTGCGTGCCGATCCGGCGCAGCATTTCCTCGCGCACCTGATCGCGGATAGTGGTCGAGATCGCGACATAGCCGTCGGCGGTGCGCGCGATCCAGTCGAACCAGTCGTTGAACACTTTGACCAGCCCGGCATCGCAAAACTGCGGGTGGGTCAGGGGGATCAGGTCGTAAATCACTGAAATGATGCCCACACCCTCACGCTTGAGTTGCTCGGCGAGGGGGAAAAAGTTGGCGTGCCAGGATGAATCGAGCAGCACCAATTGATCGCCTGCCCGGTGGGCCAGCGGTACGCAGCGCTCGGGAATATGTTGGCCCTTGAGGACTCGTTCAAGCAGGCGCATGGGCAAGCTCAAACAAGCGAATGCCGTGAGCCGGCAGCCGACGTATAGCACCCGACGGGTGAAATGCGACCGGTTGAACGGCCAGCGCCGTTCCACGGCCCGGTGACGTAGCCAGAAGGCGTTGGCCCACTGTTCCAGTTTCACCCGCAGGCCCATCAGGTCGAGCTTCGTGGACTTCAGCGGCGCCAGACTTTTAACTTCGTACAAACCGCCATTGATCATCACCACCGGGATGCATTCGACGGTTTCATCGGCCGCCGGCAACTGCTGAATGACGTTGCGTACAACACGTTGAATGCCCGAGTTGGCGGAGGGATGTTCGAATACGTAGGTGCACTCCACCAACAATCGTGTCATCGCAAGATCTCCGTATCAGGCGCTTCTACAAGGATTTCACTGGAGCGGCTGATTTCGGTCCGGGCTTGCAACCAGGAACAGCCGACAAAGTCTTCCTGGCGATTGTTGATCACGTGGAAGATCAAACCATAGTCGCGCCACTCGAAGTTGCGATCCAGGTGCGAGTCCAGACGTGACAGGCTCAACGCCACCGAGTAGTTACCCTTGCCCAGACGCATGTCGAAAGCGAAGCGAAAGGTCACGCGCTCGCCGGCACTCAGCTCGGTAATCGCTTTGTCGAGGCGATGGGTGTTGATGCCATAAATGGCCTGGCCCAGACGATCCTTGATCATGAAGCCGAGAATCAGCCGCTCGATGTCTTCACGAATTTCGGTCTGCACTTCCAGCACCACAGGTTGACCGACCTCCGCGACTTCAAGGCTGCGGCCCTGCGCATCGAGCAGGCGCACGCTGAGAATCCCAGCTTCACCGGTGCCGGAAATGGTCTGTACCTGGCCATTGGCGAGCATCTCCTGGCGCACGGTCTGGCCTTCGCGCTGAGCGAGCATGGCGTTGTAGTAGTCCATGACTTCTTCGGGCTTGCCACGCATGGCCAGACGGCCGTTCTCCAGGAGAATCGCGGTGTCGCAGATTGATTGAATGGCCGAGCGGTCATGGGACACGATCAGCAGGGTAGTGCCGGCTTTGCGGAAACTGCGGATGCGCTCGAAACTTTTATGCTGGAAATACGCATCGCCCACTGACAGCGCTTCGTCGACGATCAGGATATCCGGACGCCGCGCAGTCGCGACGCTGAAGGCCAGGCGCATCTGCATGCCGCTGGAATAGGTGCGCACCGGTTGATCGATGGCTTCGCCGATTTCGGCAAAACTTTCGATTTGCGGCATCAACGCTTCGATCTCTTCGACCTGCATGCCCAGCAGCTGACCGGCCATGACAGCGTTCTGCCGACCGGTAAAGTCCGGGTGAAAACCCATGCCCAATTCCAGCAACGCGGCCACGCGGCCTTGCAGATGGATCTGTCCACAGGTCGGTTGGGTGGTGCCGGTGATCATCTTCAGCAGGGTGCTTTTGCCCGCGCCGTTGACGCCGACGATGCCAACGGCTTCACCGGGGCTGATCTCGAAATCGACGTCTTGCAAGACCCAGTGCAGGTGGTGGCGGTTCGGGGAGAACGGCACCAGCCATTCCAGCAGGCGACTCCAGCGATTCGGGTACTGTTTATAGGCTTTGGCCAGGCCAGTGACGCGTATGTGTCCCATCAGAGTTCGTCCACCATTTCACCGACACGCTGACGGAACAGACGCAGCGCCATGGCGCAGAGCAGCACGCCGATGATCAGCAGCGGTGTCAGTGACGACCACTGCGGCCATTGGTTGTAGAGGAACACGTTCTGGTAGCTGGTCATCAGCGCCGTCATCGGGTTCAGGCTGATGACGTGCTGGATGCCTGACGGCAGGATCGACAGCGGGTAAACGATGGGCGTCAGCCAGAACCAGAACTGCAAGCAGATACCGAACATCTGCCCGACATCGCGAAAGAACACATTGAGAATGCCGAGCAACATGCCCAGCCCGGCGGCAAAGATCACCTGCAGGATCAGCAGCGGGATCAGTGCCAGCAGGGCCATACCGGGCAGGCGCCCGCTGATCAGCAGAAAGCCGAAAAACAGCGCCAGAATGATCGCAAAGTTGATCCCGGCGTTGAGCAGGGTAATCACCGGCAGGCAAATGCGCGGGAAGCTGATTTTCTTCAGCAGGTTGGCGTTTTCCAGAAACATGCTCTGGCTGCGCGAGGTGATTTCGGCGAACAGTCCCCAGGTCAGCAGGCCTGCACACAGGTAGACGCTATAGGCCAGGCCGTCATCAACACCCGGCAGCCGCGCGCGCATGATCTGGGAAAAGATCACCGTGTACACAACGATCATCGACAACGGGTTGAGTACCGTCCACAGCGCACCGAACAGCGAGTTGCGATAACGTGATTGAAACTCCCGCTTGACGCTACCGAGGATGAATCCGCGATAACTGCGCATTGAGCGGTACAGGGAAAGCAGCATTCAAACCGTCCTGCCATATTGGTCTTCGAAGCGAACGATGTCGTCCTCTCCCAGGTATTCGCCGCTTTGTACTTCGATGATCACCAGATCGATCACGCCGGGGTTTTCCAGGCGATGGCGGTGACCGGCAGCGATGAACGTCGATTCGTTTTTCGCCACCAGATGGGTGCCGGTACCGTTGTTGGTGACCTTGGCCATGCCTTCGACCACCACCCAGTGTTCGTTGCGGTGATGGTGCATTTGCAGAGAGAGCTTGCCGCCGGGTTTGACCACGATGCGCTTGATCTTGAAGCGCGGGCCTTCCTCAAGCACGGTGTAGGTGCCCCATGGCCGACTCACCGTACGGTGCAGGCGGTAGGCTTCGTGGGATTTGTCCTTGAGCTGCTTGGCCACCCGTCGCACGTCCTGCGCGCGATCAGCGTGAGCGACCAGTACGGCGTCAGCGGTGTCGATGACGATCAGGTTGTCGACGCCGACGGCAGCTACCAGCCGACCTTCGCTTTGGACGAAGTTATTGTGGCTGTCGATGAAAATCGCTTCGCCGCTGGCACGGTTGTTATCGGCATCGGCCGGTACCAGAGCCGCGACGGCGCCCCAGGAACCGATATCGCTCCAGTCGAAACCTGCGGGTACCACGACGACTTTTTCCGAGCGCTCCATCAACGCGTAGTCGATGGAGATGTCGGTGATCTCGGCGAACAGCGCTGGCGACAGTTCCTGTTGCAGGCAGCCGACAGTTTCCAGCGGGGCGCTTGCCGCCATGCAGGCGCGGGTCTGTTCCAGCAACTGCGGCGCATGCAGTTGCAACTCGGCCAGCACACTTGCGGTGGTGAAGCAGAACATCCCTGAGTTCCACAGGAAATTGCCGCTTTCCAGATAATGCGTGGCGGTTTGCAGGTCGGGTTTCTCGACGAAACGCTGCACTTTCGCCGCGCCTTTGGCATCCAGCGGGGCGCCGGTCTCGATGTAGCCGAAGCCGGTTTCCGGGGCGGTCGGCGTCACACCGAAGGTCACCAGATAACCGTCTTTGGCCAGATTGACCGCGTGCTCGACGGCGGTTTTCAGCGCGTCCTGGTTGACGATCAAATGGTCGGCGGGCATCACCACCATGATCGCGTCATCACCATGCAATGCTTGCAACGACAACGCGGCAGCAGCGATGGCCGGGGCGGTGTTGCGGCCAGTCGGCTCGAGCAGGAAGTGCCCGCGATGGCGCGACACGTGCGCGGCGCAATAGTGATCCTTGCTCTGGAAGTAGTACTCGCGGTTGGTCACCGTGACGATATCGCCCCAGCCGTCCAGCAACGCGGCAGCACGCTGATAGGTCTTGCCCAGCAGCGACTGGCCGTCGGGCAGGGTCATGAACGGCTTGGGATGGCCCTCGCGGGACACCGGCCATAAACGGGTGCCGGCACCGCCGGACAGAATCACGGGGATCAGCATGGCCTACTCCTTGGCGACGCGTTTCATGTCCGCATCCATCATCATGCGGATCAAGGTATCCAGGTCAGTTTTCGGCTTCCAGCCCAGCACGCGCTGAGCCTTGGCCGGATTGCCGAGCAGCACTTCGACTTCGGCCGGGCGGAAGAATGCCGGGTCGATTTTCACGTAGTCACGGTAGTTGAGGCCGACGTGATCGAAGGCGATGCGGCACATCTCGCGCACCGTGGTGGTGACGCCGGTGGCGACCACAAAATCGTCAGGCTTGTCCTGTTGCAGCATCAGCCACATGGCTTCGACGTAGTCGCCGGCAAAACCCCAGTCGCGTTTCGCATCGATGTTGCCCAAGGCCAGCTCCTGCTGTTTGCCTTGCTTGATGCGTGCGGCGGCATCGGTGACCTTGCGCGTCACGAACTCGATGCCACGCAGCGGCGATTCGTGGTTGAAGAGAATGCCGCTGCTGGCGTGCAGGTTGAAGCTTTCGCGGTAGTTGACAGTGATCCAGTGACCGTAGAGCTTGGCCACGCCGTAAGGGCTGCGCGGGTAGAACGGGGTGTTTTCATCCTGCTGCTCAGCCTGGATCAAGCCGAACATTTCGCTGGTCGAGGCCTGATAAAAGCGTGTGTGCGGACTGAACTGACGGATGGCTTCGAGCAAGTGAGTAACGCCCAGGCCATCGACGATACCGGTGGTCACCGGTTGATCCCACGAGGCGGCGACGAAGCTTTGCGCGGCGAGGTTATAGACCTCGTCCGGCGCCGACTTGATGACTGCACGCTGTACCGAGCAGGCGTCGGCCATGTCACCGTCCAGATAGACGATGTCGGCTTCGACGCCCATCTCGCGCAGGCGCCAGCGCGAATCGCTGCTGCGCCGTGCGACGAGGCCGTGAACCTTGTAGCCCTTGTCGAGCAACAGCTTGGCCAGATACGCGCCGTCCTGGCCGGTGATCCCTGTGATCAGTGCACTTTTTGTCATTCTTGTCGTACTCGCGTCTCCCAGTCGGACAGGATCGCCCGCAGGGATTGTTGTGTGGTGATTTCAGGCGTCCATCCTGTGGTCTGGGTCAGCCTGTTGTGGCTGCCACAAACGCGACGCTGATCGGCGCGGCGCATGCGCGCGGGGTCTTGCACCAGTTGCATCTCGACTTCAGCCAGATCGCCGAGCTGCTCGATCAGGCTGCGGATGCTTTGCTCGCGGCCCGAGCAGATGTTGTAGACCTGTCCGGGTGTGCCTTTTTCAAGCAACGCGAAATAGGCCGAAATCACATCGCCGACATCGAGGAAATCTCGCGTCACGTCGATGTCGCCAACCTCCAGTTGCGGCGCTTGACGGCCCTGTTTGATGCGACTTATCTGGCGGGCGGCACTGGCGATGACAAAGCTTTCTTTCTGGCCGCTGCCGATGTGGTTGAACGGACGCGCCACCAACACCGGCCAGCCTTCACTCAGGCCCCATTGCAGGCTGAGAAACTCTGCCGAGAGTTTGCTCACCGCGTAAGGATTGCGCGGGCAGGGCGGCTGTTGTTCGCTGATCGGCAGATCGCTTTCGCCGACTTGCCCGTAGACATCGCCGGAGCTGACGTAGAGGAAGGTGCCGGCGAAGCCACGTGTCTTGAGTGCTTGCAGCAGATTGAGGGTGCCGAAAAGATTGATGTCGAAGGTGCGCGCCGGATCACGGAAGGCTTCCGGGACGAAGGTCTGCCCGGCCAAGTGAATCACCGCGTCGGGCATTTGCGGCCACAGGCCGGTGAGGCTGTCAGCCTTCGTGAGGTCGTAGGGCGAGGCGGCAGGCAGCAGCTCCCACGACGAATCAGGCAATGCCAGACGCGACTGAATATGTTGTCCCACGAATCCACTGAGACCCGTGACGAACAGACGCTTTTTCAAACAGCGACCCCTTGGTCTTGAACTTGCGCCACTTTCTCACAGGCTTTAAGGAGAGGTCTGTCAGACCGAAGGAAAAACCGGTTGAAAGACGGGCGAAGTCAGTTGTTGTAGTTGTTTGTTACCAATCTGTGCCAATTGCGCAGCAATTTCAACAGGCCAAACCGTGACCGGTCAGTTCTCGTCAGCGTAGTCCGATTTATTCTCGTCGGGCGGTTCCCGGATCCTTGAAGGATGTGTTTAGAATGGCCCTCGTCGCCATTCCCCCAGGTCCGCCGTGGGTGTAGCGCAACAGGGTGAAACCAACCACTAAAACAAGAACGAAGACGTGCCTGAGGATGATGGACAAGCAGCGGCGATGCCGACTTGATCCAACGCCCGGTCGTCATAGCATGAGGTTGCCGGGACGGCTGCTTCATCGTGGGATGCCATGAATTTCATTCTTTACTCGGACGTCAACGAGCGCTCCATCAGCCAGAGCCTCGGGCGTGCCGAATACAGCTATTACTTTGTGCTCAAGGCGTATCGCCCGGTGCTGGAAAGCCTCGGCCGAGTGCATGTTGTGGCGTCGGTCGCTGAAGTTGACCCGCTGTATCTGCAGTTGCTTCAGGACGGTCAGGAATGTCTGTTCCTTTCGTTTGCGCCGCCACATAAAACCCCGATCGGCCTGCAATGCCCGATGGTGTGTGTGATTGCCTGGGAATATGACTCGATCCCCTCCGAATACGCTGAGCACGATGTGCGCCAGGACTGGCGCCAGACACTGGCGCGCCATGGCCGGGTGATTACGTTGTCGACCCACACGGCGCAGGCGATACGTCGCAGCCTGGGTGAAGACTTCCCCGTATTGGTATTGCCCACACCGCTGTGGGAACGCTTTGCTCAGGTACGGCGAGACTACCCGAGTGTCCCGGTAAACCCCGGCACCACGTTGCAGATCAAGGGCTGCATCATCGACAGCCGCGCGCTGGGACTGTCGGCTGATGGCTTGATCGCACCGATACTCAATGAACAGGAAGCGCTGACGCCGAGCCCTGTCGAGGAAGTACCGGAGCCGACGCCAGAACCGCCACCGCCACTGACCTTGCGTCGGCGTGCGTTCATCACCAAGCATTACTTGTACGAAGGCTACAAAGCCGTCGCGACGCCTTCGCAGCATCGAACGCTGTTTTTGCTCAAGCACAACCTGCGGCTGTGGTATCGCGAAGCCGTCAGTGATTTGCTGCCGGCTGCCAGCCGCGAGAACCGCCCCGAGTTGTCCGAGCCAGTGCCATCGGCTGCAGCCGAGAGTGAGGTGCCGGAGCTGACTGAGCATCCGCAAGCGTTGTTGCCGGACACCCGTGAAAACGCCCGGATCGACGTCAGTGGCGTGGTATACGTCAGCGTGTTCAACCCCGAGGACGGGCGCAAGAACTGGCACCACCTGATCACCGCGTTCTGTTGGGCCATGCGTGATGTCGAAGACGCGACACTGGTGCTGAAAATCACCCAGAACGACCTGTCGAGCTACTACGTTCATCTCATTACGTTGCTCTCGCAGCTATCGCCCTTTGCCTGTCGGGTCGTGGTCCTGCATGGCTACCTGGAAGACGAGGAGTTTGCCCGGCTGTATGGCGCCGCCAGTTTCTACGTCAACGCGTCACGCTGCGAAGGTTTGTGCCTGCCGCTGATGGAGTTCATGTCGTGCGCTCGGCCGGTGATCGCGCCGGATCACACGGCAATGCGCGATTACATCGACGAACGTGTCGGCTTCATCGTCAAGTCCAGTCGCGAGCCGACCATCTGGCCGGAAGATGTGCGGATCCTCTACCGCACCCTGCGCCATCGCCCTGACTGGGGCTCGTTGAAAGCCGCCTATGAGGACAGCTACGCCATGGCCAAAAACCACCCGCAGGCTTACCAGGCGATGGCCATTGCCGCCAATGAACGCATGCGTGAGTACTGTGGATTCGCGCCGCTGCAGCAGCGAGTGGCGGCGTTTTTCGGCCTGGAGGCCAATCGCGCGATCACCTCGCTGGCGGTCGAGACCGGAGCGGCCTCATGCTGATCATCATTCATTCGGAAACCAACAAGAGCAACATCCAGCAGAACCTCGGACGCCCCGAGTACAGCTATTACTTCGTGCTCAAGGAATTCCGCCCGGTGCTGGAGCGACTCGGTCAGGTCATCGAAGTCAGCCACCCTGACGAGCTGGTTGATCGCTTGTATTTCGACTGCTTGAGCCGGGGCGAGGATTGCGTCTTCCTGTCGTTCTCGCCGCCGCATCGCACGCCCATCCATTACGCATGCCCGACCATCCCGGTGTTCGCCTGGGAATTCAGCACCATCCCGACTGAAAGCTGGCAGGGCGAATCCCGTCACGATTGGCGTGTGGTGTTGCAGGCGTGTGGCCGGGCGATTACGCATTCGACATTCACGGTGAACGCGGTGCGCGACGTGATGGGGGCGGACTATCCGATCTGCGCGATCCCGGCTCCGGTGTGGGATCGCTTTGCCGCTCGCGGCGAGCAATTGGCCAAGCGTCCGGTGGTTGACCTTGTGACGCTGAACCTGCGTGGATTGCTGATCGACAGTCGTCGCACGGACTTGCGGCCGTATGGCCCACCACGATTGCGCGAAGGCACGCCGATGTCCTTCGCAGGACCGCCGCAGGATTGCCAATTGCAACTGGAGGGCGTGGTCTACACCTCGGTGTTCAATCCTTACGACGGCCGCAAGAATTGGCAGGATATGGTCAGCGCGTTCTGCACCACGTTTCGCGACATCAGCGATGTGACCCTGGTGCTCAAGCTGACCCACCATGACATCGCCGATGCGCTGAGCGACATGCTGCATCACTTGTACAAGAACCAGTCGTTCCAGTGCCGGATCGTGCTGATCCATGGCTATCTGGCGGATGCCGATTACGAAGCCCTGGTGCAGGCCACCAGCTACGTGGTCAACAGTTCTTACGGTGAAGGACAGTGCCTGCCCCTGATGGAGTTCATGTCTTGCGGCAAACCGGCGATTGCGCCGTTGAACACCGCAATGGCCGATTATGTGAGCAGCGATAATGCATTTATCGTCGACTTCACCGAAGAGCTCACCGCCTGGCCTCATGACCCGCGTGCGGCCTATCGCACGATGCGTTACATCACCGACTGGGATTCGCTGTGTCTGGCGTATCGCGCCAGCTATGACGTGGCAAAAACCGATGAGCAGCGTTACGCCGCGATGTCCGCCGAGGCGATTCGCAGTCTGCAGCGATTCTGCAGCCAGGCCAGCACCGAGCAGAGATTGCGCGATTTTTTTGCGCAGCCACTGCAAGCCCGCGGATCGTTGCCTGCGCAAGTCACGCTCGCATGATCCGTCGTCTGCTCGCACGATGGCGTCCGGCGCGTGCCGCGCAACCGCTGTCGGCACCGTTGGCCAAGGTGTCGCCTCGCGACGTCGGTTTACATGACGCCGTGCTCGACGGTTGGTTCTTGAATGACAGCGGCGAGTTGCTCAAGGGCTTTGCGATCACCGCTGACGATACGTTGCTGGATGTCGGTTGCGGCGAAGGCGTGGCGACACTGTTTGCTGTGCGTCAGGGCGCTTCGGTGATTTTTACCGACAGCGAACACGCCAAGGTGCGCGAGCTCGCACGGCAGGTCGAAGCGCAAAGCGGCAAAGCCAGTCTGGGGCTGGTCAGCAATAGCCTGCCGCTGCCACTGGCTGACGGCTGCGCCAGTAAAGTGGTGTGCATGGAAGTGCTGGAGCACATTGACCAGCCGCAACCGTTCATGGCCGAACTGGTGCGCATGGGGCGCCCGGGTGCGCAGTATCTGTTCAGCGTGCCGGCACCGACGGGCGAACACCTGCAAAAAGGCATCGCCCCGGACAGTTACTATCAGTCGCCCAATCATGTGCAGATTTTCACCCCGGAGCGCTTCGCTGCGCTGGTAGAAGATGCCGGTCTGGTGATCGAACATCGTCAGGCCAGCGGATTCTTCTGGGTGATGGGCATGATCTTTTTCTGGGCCGGCGAACGGGCTGCCGGGCGTGACCCGGGCGGTGCGGTACGTGACCGGATTCAGGAGCCCTTCATGCCATTGATGGAGAGCTGGGCCAAGACCTGGCAGGACCTGCTCGCTCAGCCGGGCGGGCTGGCGATCAAGCAGACGCTTGACCGCTTCATGCCCAAGAGCCAGGTGATCATCGCCCGCAAGCCAGCGGTTGTGGGGGAGGTACCATGAGCGGCAAACGGATCATGGACATTGAAGTGCTGCGCGCAGTTGCCGTAATGGGCGTGCTGTTCCATCACCTGCAGGGGAGCCTGTTCACCGATGTCGTGCCGTCGCTGGAAAAGATCCATGCCTGGGCGCAGCCGTGGTGGGGCGTCGATCTGTTTTTCGCCATCTCCGGGTTTGTCATTGCCCGAAGCCTGATCCCGGCGCTGCAAGGCTGTACAACCCGCCAGGAATACTGGCAGCAGACGCGCAATTTCTGGCTTCGCCGGGTTTTCCGGTTATTGCCGTCGGCCTGGCTATGGCTGGCGCTGATGTTGCTGGCGTGCGTGTTTCTCAATCGTTCTGGGGCGTTCGGTACGTTGTCGGCCAACCTGCAAGCGACGCTGGCCGGGGTGTTGCAGTACGCCAACTTCCGTTTTGCCGACAGCTTCTTTCGCTACGAGTACGGCAGCAGTTTCGTCTACTGGAGCCTGGCACTGGAGGAGCAGTTCTATCTGCTGTTCCCGCTGCTGATCCTGCTCTTTCGCAAACATCTGGTCTGGGCATTGCTGGCGCTGGTCGCGGTGCAGATTTTCACCCTGCGCACGCCGTTGCTGATGGTGGTGCGTACGGATGCGCTGGCCCTCGGTGTGTTGCTGGCGATGTGGAGTGCGCAGCCGAGTTATCAGCGTTGGCGGCCGAATTTTCTCGATCGGCCATGGGTCGGGATTTCGGCGTTGATGCTGATCGGCGCACTGTTGAGTTTCATGGCCACCGATCGCTTCACGTTTGCCTGGTACCGCATCGGTTCAATCGCTGTACTGAGCGCAATACTGGTGTGGATCGCATCGTATAACTGCAATTACCTGATGCCCGCTGGCGCGATGCAGCGGCTGCTGGGGTGGGTCGGCAGCCGGTCCTACGGCATCTACCTGATTCACATACCCGCTTATCAATTGGTGCGTGAGCTGATCTTTCGCCTGCAGGGCGCCGGTCTGTCCAGTCCTGCCGGCCACCCGGTGCTGACGCTGCTGATCGCTTTCGGCCTGATCGTGTTGCTCAGCGAACTCAATTACCGCTTGGTCGAAATGCCCATGCGCGACCGTGGTGCCGCGCTCGTGCGACGCCTCGGTACGTCCCGATCCACCGTCCCATCCTCCGGAGCCACCTCATGCTGAGCCTACTGAAGAAACTCACGGCGGCGACGCCAGCACCGGCGCCCACGCAGGCAGTGGAACCGGTCGCCAGCAAGGTCGATCCGTACATGCTCGGCCTGTACGATGCCAAGCTCAGCGGCTGGTTCAACCAGGAAACCAACGAGCTGTTCAAAGGCTTTGTGGTGTCTGCCGATGACACCCTGCTTGATGTCGGCTGCGGTGATGGCGGCAACGTGCATTTTTGCGGCATGCGCGGGGCGAAGATCATCATCGCCGACATCGACGGCGCCAAGGTCGAAGCGACTCGTCAGCGCCTGAGCGATACGCCGGCACGGGACATCGAATGCCACGTCACCGATTGCAATCCGTTGCCGATCGCCGACGGCACCGCAACGCGCGTGGTCTCCACCGAAGTCATCGAGCACGTCGATGATCCGGCGCAGTTCCTCGCCGAACTGGTGCGTGTCGGCAAACCGGGTGCCTTGTACTTGCTGAGCGTGCCGCACCCAAGCTCCGAAGACCTGCAGAAAGACATCGCCGCGGCCGAGTATTTCCAGAAGCCCAATCACATTCGCATCATCAGCGAAGAGCAGTTCAAGGCGCTGGTCAGTGAGGCCGGGCTGGAGATAATCAGCCACAGTCAGTACGGTTTTTACTGGTCGATGTGGATGCTGCTGTTCTGGGAAGCCAAGGTCGATTTCAGCAACCCGGATCATCCGCTGCTCAATCACTGGGCCGACACCTGGCAAGCCGTGCTGGACTCTCCGCGCGGTGCGCAGATCAAACAGGCGCTGGATGCGGTGGTTGCGAAGAGCCAAGTCATCATCGCCCGCAAACCCGCCGCACCCCTGTAGGAGCTGCGGCACGCTGCGATCTTTTGATCTTGATCCTGAAAAACAAGGTCAAAAGATCGCAGCCTCGTTTCACTCGACAGCTCCTACAGGGTTTTTGTGTACCCTTGCAGCCTTGTGGTGTCAGGGGGTTGGAAGGTATGCGATTTATTGTGGGTCTGTTCTTGGGCATCTTGCTTGTGGGTTGCAAGCAGCAAGACGCGCCACCCCTCGACCAACAATTTTACATCTGGCAACGCCAATGGACGCCGGCCCACGAGGCGGCGCTGCATGACAGTCGCCAGGATTTCTCGACGTTACGCGTCCTCGCACTGCAAGCCTTTCCCAATGCAGGATGGAGCCGCGCGCGGATCGATGCGCAATTATTGAAAGCCGATGGCCGTCCATTGATAGCCGTGATTCGTCTCGACGGCCAGCTCAAGTCGCTGGATCAGGATCAGGTCACCGCGCAGATTCTGCAGGTGCTCGCCGATTGGCAAACACAAGGCCTGACATTGAACGGCGTCGAAATCGATCACGACGCGGGCAATGCGCGGTTACCGGCGTACGCTGTATTTCTCAAACATCTGCGCTCGGCCTTACCGAAGAATCTGCCCTTGAGTATCACTGCGCTGCCAGCCTGGCTCGGCAGTGCGCAATTGCCCGAACTCCTGCAAACCGTCGACAGCAGCGTGCTGCAAGTGCACGCCGTCAGTGATCCGCGTCGCGGTTTGTTCGATCCTGATCAGGCGTTGAAGTGGGCCAAGGCTTGGGCAGGTATCACTGACAAGCCGTTCTATCTGGCGCTGCCGGCTTACGGCGTTGCGCTGTTGCCCGATGACGGCGGGGCGCCGGTGGTGGAAAGCGAAGTGCAACTTGAGCGAGCCGGGCAACGCCGGGAGCTGCTGGCTGATCCGCTGCAACTGAGCCAGCTCGGTCAGGCATTGCGTGCAGACCCGCCCGCGCATCTGACCGGGCTGATCTGGTTTCGCCTGCCGCTGGCCAATGACCGCCGCGCCTGGAGTCTGACCACCCTGCGTGCGGTGGCCCGGGGTGATCAGCTCAGCAGTCAGCTCGGCGTGACGTTGAGCGAACACGACGGTCTCTACGACATCAGACTCGACAACCCCGGCAACCTCGACAGTGCCTGGCCTGCGCGAATCACCCTCAAGGCGCAAAGTTGTGAAGGCGCCGATGCGCTCGCCGGTTACTCGTTGCAACAAAGCCAGGATCTGCTTACCTTCACCCGCCTGCGCGACGGCCGATTGCCGGCGGGCGGACAACGCGCCATCGGTTGGGCGCGTTGCGCAAATATTGATCAAGGAGGTTCGCATGTTGACCCGTAACTGGCCCCGCCATCTGCTCTGCCTGAGCCTCTGCCTGCCGCTGGGTTCGGCGTTCGCCTGCGGGCCGGATTTCCCCATGCGCCTGCTCGACAATCGTGGGCAGACCCTCGCGGATCTGCCTGAGGGCAACTTCAACTTCGAACTCAGCCGCCTCGGCAAAACCATCGCCGGGCTGAAGAACGTCACCGCGGCGACGCACAATCCCAACGATATGTACGGCGAGGAAAACGCGGCGGCCGAGGCTCGGGAAAAGGCTGAACAGGCCGGACTGAGCGCCGAGCAGCAAGCGTTGGTCAAACAACTGCGCGGCCTGACCGATGCCCATCAGGTCGAGGCGCAGGGCGCCAGCCTGCCGGCGGAAATCCGTTTGTACGTGGCCGGTGCGGTGGCGTTTGCCACGGGCGATCATCAACTCGCGGTCGAGTATTTCAACAAGCTGCTGACGCTGCCGGCAGATCAGCGTCCGTTGCGCAGCACGTGGGCGGCGTATTCGATGGGCCGTACCTGGTTTGCCATGAGCAGTGAAGGCGGGGATGCGGTCGAGGCGCTGGAGCAATCGCGTGATGCGTTCCGCCAGGCCCGGCAACTGAGCATCGACGGTTTCAGCGATCCGCTGGAGTTGGGTGTTGCCAGCCTCGGTGAAGAGGCGCGGGTGTTGCGCTCGGCGGGCGACTGGAGCGGCGCCATCGAATTGTATGAAGCACAGAACCTGCACGGCTCGGCCGTGGGTTACACCTCGCTCAAGCAATTGATGAATGAACTGGCGGAGTTGCCCGAAGCCGAACTGGCCGAGCTGCTGCAGCACAAAGCCGTGCAGCAACTGGTCACGGCATCGCTGGTCAGCCGCCAGGGCTGGTCGTTTGGCGATGAGCCGCCGAACGAGAAGAAACTGGTCAAGCTGCTGCAAAACAGCACCCGTGGCAGCCTCGACAATGCTGATCGTCTGGCGGCGATGAGTTATCAACAGGGCGATTACGCTGGCGCCAAAGCCTTCCTTGAAAATGCCGGTGACGGCGGCCTGGCGTGGTGGCTACGGGCGAAGCTGGCGGTGCGTGACGGCGATAAAAATGCCGCGGCCGCCGCCTATTCGAAAGCCGCGCAGGCCTTCCCGCAGAGCGAAGACTGGGGTTACCGGCGCACACCGGACTGGGCGTATGAAGCCGTTCAGCCGAAGTGCCGGGTCGAGGGTGAAAGTGCGATTCTCGCCTTGCAGCGCGGCGAGTATCTGCAAGCGTTCGTGCAGTTGTATCGCAGCAACAGTGTCTACTGGTTCGATGCCGCGAGCGTGGCCGAGCGCGTGCTGACGGTCGAAGAACTGCAAAAGTACGTCGATGACAACGTCCCGGCGCCGCCGGCGTTGACCCAGCAGGAGCGCGACAACTACGTGCCGCTGCCGGTTGCCGCCAGCCTGCGCAATCTGCTCGGTCGGCGCTTGCTGCGCGAAGGGCATTACGCCGACGCGGTCGCTTACTTCGACAATCCCGACCTGCAAAACAAGGCTCGCCTCTACGGCGAACAACGGCTGAAGGCCGAGGCCGCGTGGTGGCCGACCAAACGCGCCAGTGCGTTGTATAACGCCGCGTGGACGGCGCGTGAGTGGGGCATGGATATTCTCGGTTACGAAATGGCGCCGGACTACGCCACGTTCGGTGGCAACTACAGCCTGGAAAGTGTTGAGTTGAAAGTCGGCCCGCTGGTCAGCGAAGCCGAAGTGCAGCGTCAGGTCGCCAGTGAAGCGAAACCGGATCAGCGCTATCACTACCGTTTCGTCGCCACCGAGCTGGCCGGGCGCGCTGCTGACAACCTGCCGCACACCAGTCAGGCGTTTGCCGCTGTGCTGTGCAACGCTGCTGGCTGGAACAGCAGCCTGGAAGATCAGAGCGCGCTGTATCAGCGCTACATCAAGGAAGGGCCGTTCGTCCCGTGGGCGGTGGATTTCGGCAATCAGTGCCCGTACCCGGATTTCGAAAACGCTGACAAGCGTTACGTTACCCAGGTCACGGATGCCGTGCGCTCGTCGCTGCGGCCGTACAAATGGCCGGTGCAGATCGGCGCGATTGTGCTGGTCGCGGGTGCTGCGTTGCTGTTGAT
Source organism: Pseudomonas sp. SDT291_1_S447 (assembly GCF_054070155.1). Lineage (NCBI taxonomy): Bacteria > Pseudomonadati > Pseudomonadota > Gammaproteobacteria > Pseudomonadales > Pseudomonadaceae > Pseudomonas > Pseudomonas sp. SDT291_1_S447. The sequence continues at coordinate 129 of NZ_JBSVXS010000003.1, read as the reverse complement.
CAGTCGTCGCCAGCGCAAGGCCCGCAAAGGCTAAGCCTGCTGGACGAACGTCAGGCGCACGGCGAAACCGATCAACAGGCTGCCGAACAGCCATTGTTGTACGCGCTGGGCCGTTGGACTGTGTTGCAG